>JBASAH010000297.1:0-2008 GCA_049650505.1 Xanthobacteraceae bacterium | reverse complement strand
CGCTACCTGATGGGCGTCGGCACGCCGTCCGATATTCTCAAGGCGATCAGCCGCGGCATCGACATGTTCGACTGCGTTCTACCGACGCGAAACGGCCGTCACGGTCTTGCTTTCACGCGGTTTGGCCCGATCAATATCAAGAACGCGCATCACGCCGAGGATGCGCGCCCGCTCGACGCCGAAAGCCGCTGTCCAGCCGCGCGCGAGTTTTCACGCGCCTACCTGCATCATTTGTTCAAGGCCGGCGAAGCGCTCGGCGGCACGCTCTTATCGATCGTTAACTTGTACTACTACCAGGACCTGATGGCCGGGGCGCGCGCGGCGATCGCACGCGGCGGCTTGGCCGATTACGTCGCGGAAGTTCAAGAACAATGGACGGCGAAGCGCGATTTGACGCCCCCTCCCTAAGCCTCCCCCGCGTGCGAGGAGAGGGAAGGGTGTGGGATTTATCTCGGCTTGCGCGCAAGACCATTCAAACAAAAAAATCGCCGGCCCAGATACGCCGGGCCGGCGGATGACACACTGCATGACGTATTGCGCGACGCTTGCCGCAGACGACTACGCAACGCGCCAGCGGATCCGTGATGCGCTTTACGCCTTCACAACCTGGCCGCGGATCTCGCCGCCTTTATTGGCTTCGGTGTGGACGTTGACGTACAGCATGCCTTTTTCGAGGTCGGCAGCCTGCGCGTCGGTAAGCGTCGCCGAGCCTTTGAACGGGCTGGTGAACGGCTTGTCCTTTTCCGAAATTGGAATCAAGACGCCGGCGTTCTTGCCTGCTTCGGCCGGGCCGTGGAAATGTGCGGCGGTGGCGGGTCCGGTAAGGCCCGAGAAGTTGCCCTCCCAGGTCAGCATCTTGGTCGCGGGATCGTAGCTCGCCGTGCACGTCCCGGTGCCGTTGCTTATGGTCGGCGGCACTTCGCTTGACGCGTTAAGAGCGGCCTTGAATTTCATGGGCGCGGCTTGGCTCGACTTGGTCGAGCTCAGCAACACCGCGCCGGCCGCGCCGCTTACGGCATAACCCAATACTGACCGACGATTGAACGTTTGATGCATAGTCAACCTCCCTGATGGCAATGTTCGACGTCACCAGCACAAACACCGAAGTTCCCAAGATATTGCCTCAACGATGCCCGACAGGACGTCGCATAGCGCGCGCCACCCCATCGCCGGAGAAGTGCCTTTTGTCGAGTTCTTGTAAGCCGTTATCTTATGTTATCGAACCAAATGCAGAATGGCGGAGATGACCGATCACAAATTAGATTTCGGCTATCGGCACAGGACCGGCGGCAGCCGATCTTTGTTGGCTCGGAAGGACCGGCTGCCGCGATGACCAGCAGCGCGAGGCGAACCGCGGACTTGTCGCGCGGAGCTAGCCGCGGACTTGCCACACGGACCCGCCGCAGCCCGGTCGCGCGCGGGCTCGTGCCGAATGCGCGGCAGTCAATAAGACGATGGCGTGTCGATCGGTACGCAATTGGTGCGGCCGGATAACACGCAGTCTTCGATTTTCTGATTGGAATAAAGTTCGCGGGTCAGAAACCAGCCAAGCACAAACAGCAGCACAACAACGCCGAGCGCGATCAGCGATGCGCGGCGGCTTGCCTGTTGTTTGCGATCATCAGCCACGAGATCCTCGACAATAAAACACCTGCGGCATTCTCCGATGTATAGCGCGCCAGGCAGGAAGCCCGCAGTCGCGCCAACGACCTTTCGGTGAGCGCCGCTCACCCTGCGCGTACTAAGCACACACTGTGAATTACACGCAAAGGGTGCACAACTAAATCTGCGCAGCCGACGCGCAAGTACCCTCGCAATCGCCACTGGGGTGGCTGGGGGGCAGCTTGGGCGTTGCTGGCACAAATAGTGTCGTCTGGAATCTGCGCTAAGTGACGGAGCTTTCGCCTCCCTTGATCATGGGAGAGGAGTCGTATCGGTAGCTTTCTTCGCGCGGTGACCTTGGCCTGCGTGTCGTGGTGTTTATTCGTCCCCACGACCGGTTTCGCAC
>JBASAH010000296.1:0-25386 GCA_049650505.1 Xanthobacteraceae bacterium | reverse complement strand
CCAAGGCACTCGGCCTCGGCATTCCACAGTCGCTTCTGGTAGCCGCCGATGAAGTGATCGAGTGAGACAGGCTTGCCGGAACCGATCCGCGCAGACTGGCGTTTCCGCTGCATGATTATGCGTCTGTTGGCGCTCCTGCTTTGCGGCGGCCTTTTCATTGGCGCGACCCCGCGCCACGAGCGCCATCCAAACCATGTGCGCCATGCGCCGCCGCCGCTCACCGCGCAGGCGATCGAAAAGGCGCAGTTCGCGCCAGGCCAGAAGGCCAGCCCCGCACTCATCGTCAAAGCCGAGGTGCTGCTCGACCGTGCCGGCTTTTCACCCGGCGTGATCGATGGCCATGACGGCGACAATTTCAGAAAGGCTTTGGCGGCATTTCAGCGACAGAATGGGCGCGACGGCACCGGCATTCTCGACGCCGAAACATTCGATGCCCTTGCCACGACGTCGGAAGACCCGGTTATGGGCGACTATGTAATCGGCGAAGCAGATATCAAAGGTCCGTTCACGAACAAAATACCGGCGGACTTCGAAGCGATGGCAAAGCTCCCGCGGCTTGATTACACAAGCCCGCGCGGCGAACTCGCCGAACGCTTTCATGTCTCAGAGTCGCTTCTCGCGGCGCTCAATCCCGGTGTTGACTTCGCGCGCGCCGGCACCCGCATTGCCGTCACTGACGTGCCGCAACAGCCGCGACACGTGAAGGTCGCTAAGGTCGTCATCGACAAGCAGGCGCGGTCGCTCTCGGCATTCGACGCCGATGGCAATCTGGTCGGTTTTTATCCGGCCTCGATCGGCAGCGCCGAAAAACCGGCGCCAAGCGGGGAGTTTAAAATCACAGGCGTGGTGCATAATCCGACCTATCACTACGATCCACGTTTCGGCTTTAAGGGCGTTAAAGCTCAGCACAAGCTTACCATTAGCCCGGGACCCAAGAATCCAGTCGGCCTAGTTTGGATTAATCTCACGGCGCCGAGTTACGGCATCCACGGCACACCAGCGCCGGAAAAAATCGGCAAGACTGAATCGCACGGTTGCATCCGTCTCACCAATTGGGATGCGCTTGACCTTGCCGGCATGGTGCACCGCGGGACCGTCGTCGATTTCGTTGGCTGATAGCCGGCACCGATACTTCGCGGTTGCACATATATGGAACGAATGTCCGGCGATGCCGTTGCTTCCGGTGTCTAGAATTGGGAGATCAAGATGAAGATATTGATCACGATTGGTTTCGCGGCCGGCGTGTGTATTGGCCTCGCATCGGCGGCTTCAGCGCAGAGCGTAAACGGCAGTGTGAATTCGAGCCTTGGCGGATCCGCAGCTCGTACGGGAATGAATGGCGACATTCACTCCGATGCTAACGCTAAGATCAACGCCAACAAACACGCGGCCAAAGGTTCGCACCGCAGCCAGAACGGGCTTTACAATTCCACATTGGGCGGGACCGCTGCACACACTGGAATGAACGGCAAGCTGCATTCGTCGGGCAACAAGGCGCTCAATACTGCCAAATAATGCACGCGGCCGAGCCTGAGACGCGTTGTTGGAGGCCGATCAGAAGTTCGAAAGCAGCGACCTCCACGCGCGTCTTTTGTATCGGTTTTTCACAAAGCGCGGCGCCCTAACAACGTGAGAGTATAATTAATTTGGAACAATGAAAAACTAGAAACGCTCCAATCTTTGGCTATAGCGTTCGAATTTCTTGACAAGCAAAATTGCTTCAGGCGTGGTGCCGACACGAGAATATCGAATCGAGCGGCGTCTAGCCTCCGATGTCACACACCAAACAAAAAATGTTTCGCGGCCGGGCGCGCCGTTCACTTCGGTGCATGTTCGCGACTGTCGTGACGGCCACCGCGGCGGTGCTCGTATGCCAAGTTTCCGCGCAAGCGCAGGACTATGGCGCATTCCACGAGATCGAGACCAAATACATATTCGGAAATTTTACGGTAGGGTCATCGACCGGCATCGAAGGCGAGAAGGCATTCGAGCCCGAAACGCAGGCCAATTTCGGCAAGCGCGCGGGCCGCTATGCGACCGGCGAAACCGCGTTCGAATTGGAGTTCACGCCAACGCAGTACATGCAGGTCGCCTTTGGCCCCAGCGTTTCGTACTACAACATTCATAATGTGCCGGGTCTCAATGACCGGAGCATGGGCGCGGTCAATGGATTTGAGGCGCAACTAAGATCGGTGCTTATCGACCGTAATCCATCGCCGATTGCCGTAACGCTCTCGCTTGAACCGGAATTTCACAGCCGCGATGAGACGAGCGGCGACAAAGTCGTCAATTACGGACTTGAGGCTAGGCTTGAAGCGGATGCGGAGCTGATCAAGAACCGTTTGTTCCTCGGTCTTAATCTGCTCTACGAGCCGGAAACCACGCGCGCCGATCTTGGCATGTGGAGCAAAGGGTCAACGTTCGGGGTTTCTTCGGCGCTCGCGTATCAGATCATCCCCAATGTCGTGATTGGCGCCGATCTCTGGTATTTGCGCCACTACGACGGCACCTTCTTCAATTCCTTCACCGGCGACGCGGTCTATCTCGGGCCGACATTCTACTGGAAGATTGCTCCGAAAGTTCTCATGAGCGCGGCCTGGGAGACGCAGATCGCCGGCCGCGAGGTTGGTGTTGGGGCCAACCTCGATTTGACCGATTTTTCCCGTTCGCGCGCAAGATTGCTGCTCGAATTCGAGTTCTAAAGCAGGTTGAAGCAGAGGAGAATTTTGTGACCGGTTATTTCGCAACTAGGTATTTCGCAAGCTTAAGGCCGCTGTGGAGCGCCGTGCTGCTTGTCGGATCGGCATTGATCCTTTGCGGAAGCGACGTTCGCGCGCAGGACCGCGCTACGATTGCGATCGCAGTAAAGGACCATCGTTTTGCGCCGGCCGAAATCCGCGCGCCGGCGAATAGGCCTTTCGCTCTCGAGGTCAAGAACCTCGATGCTACGCCGATGGAGTTTGAAAGTGTGTCACTACGCGTCGAGAAAGTGATCGCGCCCGGCGCCGCCGGCACGGTCAATATTCGCCCGCTCGCACCGGGCCGTTATGAATTCTTCGATGATTTTCACCCGAATACGCGCGGCGCTCTGACGATCAAGTGATTACCGTCCGGATCGGGTTTGGCTCGCTGCAGCGAGGGTTTGTCCCGCAATGCAACATTCGTGCTAATTGTTAATTACACGGACGGAAAAAGCGGAATTTTGTGTCAAATATCACATTCGCTGCCGCGCCACCGGGGCATGTATCTGTTCGGGGTCGGGACCTCCGTCCATTTCGTAATCGAATCGCGCGATTCCGACCCGGAAACAGGGAGCATTCATGCCGGCGCTGCGACAGCTACGCCCCCGATTGCGGTCCGGCCGCAGGGCCAAAGCTATGCGCGTCACTGCGATCAGCACCGACCTGCTGGTGCCATGCCCGACGTGTGGTGGCTTTATGCGGTTATCCGATGCGCAGGCATTTGAGTGCAAACAGTGCGGTCACGCGATTCGGGTGGAAGGCGTCCTGAACACCATGGATGCCGGCGAGTAACTTCGCCCAAAAAACGCAAAGCGCTGCCACGCGACAATCGAATGGTTATTCCCAAACCAGTACATTCGGCAGCGATGAATCGATCCGCCGCAACAACGTATAGCCAAGGCCGGCGAGGCCGCGAAACAAACCTAAATTGAATTGCCGCTTGCCGCTATTCCAGCGGTAATCGCCGCTGGCCGCAGCAGCCGCGAGGACGGCAGCCAGCCGCCGCAATGCCAATTCGCCGATTTCGGGCTTACCTATCCCCTCCGCCGCCGCCTCGCAGAGAAATTCGATGCTGCCAAGGGCGCCGCAGCACAGCGTATCGAGCTGACCGGGCCAAGCCCGCGCCACGCCCTCGACTGCATTGCTAACATCCGCCGCGAGACGCTTGCCGTCGAGCTCGGCCTTAAGTGCCGCATTAGTTGCGATGCGTCGCGTCGTGGCGAGACGCGCCAATCCAATTCCCGGAGCGCCATGGCACCATTGGCACGGCCACAGCGATTGTCCGGCCACGCGCAAGTCAGGCCAGTTGTGGCGATCGGCATCGTAGCTGGCATCCTCAAATGCCAGGCACTCGGCCGCCGCGGCCGCGAATTCTTCGCGGCCGCTCGACGCCGCCAGCGATGAAAGCGCGTAAGCAAATCCTGCAGCGCCGTGCGACATACCGTTAAGCGCGGAGCCACCGAATCCTTGACCGACCCAGCTGCGGCGACCGATCACCCCAATCCGATCGCGCGCCAAAAGGTGCTCACCGCAGCGGATCGCGCGCGTCAGCGCTTCATCTGATTGCGTATCGCGATAGAGCCGCAGCAGCGCCAGGATGCCGCCGGCGGCGCCGCCCATCACGTCCAATTGCTTGTCTGCGGCGATCAATTCATCGCTGAACAATCGCACCGCACGTTCGGCGTCTTCCAAAATGCCGACCTCGCCGACGCACTTCGCTATCACGGCAAAAGCATAGACGATCGAACCCAAGCCGGTGGCGGCACCGATGCCAAGTGAACGCGCAAGCCGCGGCGCATTGCGGCTTTTCAGGTTCTTGCGAATGTGGGCGAGGCCGGCGTGCGCGAGGTCGGCTGACGCCGCATCCGCGGTGACGGCGGCATGGGCGGCAAGAAATAGCGCGATTCCGTTTGCGCCGTTATAAAGATCGGGTCCGAGACAAACGAGTTGGAACACATCCGAATCACCAAGCCAGTCGAGGCCGATCCAAGCGGCAGCGGGTCCGCGGCGAATAGCATGCTTGGCGAGTTCTGCGGCGATTTTACCGGCTTCGGCCTTAAAGCGTGCGTCGTCGGGGATGGTCTGCGTAAAAGCGCTTGCGATTTCGCTGCGTGCGACATTGCTCGCGGTCCGCGCCGGCCGATTAACATTTTCCGTGATCACCTCGACCTGCCAAGCGATCTCATTTTCATCGAGCGCCTGCAGCCGCTCCCGGACTCGGTCGAGCCCAGGCGTCGCCACGGTTTCAGCTGAGACGCCGCGGAGATCGTAGATCGCCGTGCCATTGCTTGGGGTGATGAAATACGGCACGTTCAAAGAAAGAAGCGCCGCGCGCTCGGCGCGCTGCAAAGGCCAAAGCGGGTCGGTTTCTTTGTCCCAATCGGCCAAGCGCGCCATGAAATCGGCTTGTGCCGACCAGACGACACCGTCCCCCATGCTGCGGTGGTTTTTCAACCGTCGCAGCAGCATGTAGTAGAACCGCGTCGGCCGCACGACTTTACGAACCGGCAGTCCGGCAAAGCCGTCCAACAACGCCGCCACTTTGCGGTCTCGCATCTGGCGCATCAGGAAATTTGCATAGTCGCTAAAGCCGGTGACGAAGCTCTCAATGTGATCGGTCAGCTTGGCGTAGCGGCCGTCCACGTGCGGCAGGTTCGGTGTGCCTGCACCGGCTTCCGCCACTTTGATCGGACGCATGGCATCGGTATTGAGATTGTTCCATTTGATGACGGTTCGCGCGCCCCAATCGGCCGTCATGTCGTCCAGCATGCCGCCCAACATGCCGCCCATGGCAAAAACATTGTTGTCGACGGATCGGCCATAAGCGGGCAACAAGCCGACCGTCATCACCGAATTGCCAATAATCTCCATCGCCGCGTCGAAGGCCGCTGCTTCGGGTTCGCCTCCCTTGTGCTCCTCTGCGGAGGGCTGAAGGATGGTTTCGAGATCGATCGGGACCGGATGGTCGCCGGCAGCGAGCATGTTTTCCTGGTGCATGTCAGTCGCTGCAAAACAGTGCAGCAGCGCGAGCCAAGCGCCGGCGCGCCGGAAAAAAGTGTCGCAGCCGCGCGCGTCGGCACAGCCGAGGTGCTCGATAAACTCGGTCCAGCCGTAGCCGTCTCGCGCCAGTGTGCGCACCGTTTTGAGCGCAATAGGCGCGCCGGCGCCGTTGAGCCGCTCGACCAGGCCACGCCAAGCGACATCGAGTCGCAAGTCCTTCGGCTTGTAAACGATGCGCGCCCCATCGGCGAAACGCACGATCAGCACACAGCGGCCGTCATTGTGTGGATCGGAAAGACCGCTTGCGATGCTCACGATCTTGCTGGCCGATCCCCGGATGAGATCGCGGCGAATCGCCGGCAGGTCACCGGCCAAGCGCAAGATGAATTCACGGGTTGCGTCGACCCATTGCCGCGTCATCACCGCGATCAGTCGCAGCAGCACGGGCTTTTCTTCGAACAGTCTGCGAAAGCCGCCGCTTCGCATCTCGGCGAGAAATTCGCGATAGTGCGATGTCCGGGCGGGCTCGCTGGGAGATTTGGCAGCATTGGAGCTTGATCGAGCGCTACGCATCTTGGCGAAACGCTCGTAGAGGGCGGGTGCACAAAGCTCCGTTACTGCGGCGGCCAGGACATCCTGCAGGCACGCGCGCGCGGTTTCGGCGAAGTTGGCTGCTGTGCTCACATCCAGGCCGGACCAATCGAACGCCGCGGCGCGTTCGATCAGCACCGCGAACAGGTCTTCGAACGGGTAGGCTGGTATGACGCCAGACGTGGTCGCGCTCGCCTGCAGCGTTGCTTCGATCCAAATGGCGTCTTCTAGCCATGCCGGATGCGGCGCCGACGGACCGCGCTGCGCACCGGTGAACCGGCTCTCAATCTCGCCGCTTGATAAACCGTCGCGCGCGAGCCGTCGCGCAAACAGCGATACGTCCCCAGCCGCCGAGGACTGCCGCCAAGCGGCCAGACGTTGCGCCGCCAAACGCGCCGATAAATCGCAATCAACCACGGGGTTCAGCGCGACCGCAAACGCAGGCGAAAGTAGCTCGTCAATGGTTGCGGCGCGCAAGCTCAGGCGCTGGTAAAATGCGTCCACCGAATCCTCACAACGCGCACTGTCCGCCGCTTGTGCTAAGCCCGTTCTGTGACCGTGGATGTGCCGGTTCTCGGGCCTCATTTCACGCCTTTGTAAATGGCTAAAACGAGCCGCCGGCAAGGCGGTTTTATCTCCACATTTCAGTTATGTATCACAGCCGGCTGAGAGACTTTACACTGTCGGCAGCCGATGATTTAATGGATTTCTTGGCGGGGGGTTCTCACCAATTTTCTCGACCTGCCTGGTGATGCCGGCGCCGCTGGCGAATTAAGAGGAACAAGGCCAATGACTGACAAGTACATCGAGAGGGAAGAAGATCTCAGCTTCGAGGTTTCCGATGAGGCGCTGGAAGCCGCAGCGGGCTCGGTTAAGGAGAAGGCTGGGGCTTTCACGCTCGCTTTCTGCTCCGGCCTCGACACTTGCCCAAGCGTGAGGGCGTAAGGCTCGTCACGCGACGGGTCTTGGCTTCATCTTTTTCGCCCAGGCTCTCGAACCGATCTGAAGTTTCCGACGAGGTACCGGACGCCCCGGCGCCTCGTCATACATTTTATTGTGTTGTTTTCCAGCGTTTTCCGCTATACACACGCGGCCGGACCGCTAATCGCCATCAGTTGAATTTCAGATTTGCTTTCGCGGCTTACTGGCTGTGCAAGCACGCGGCCGGACTGTGTTTGGCGCGCAGGAGCTACATGCCAAGATAGGCCGCTTGCACCTGCTTATTGTTTGCTAGCTCCGCGCTCGAGCCTTGGATGATCACTTTTCCGCTTTCCAGGACGTAGGCGCGCTGCACCATGCCGAGCGCGCGACTGACATTCTGTTCGACCAGCAGAATGGCGGTCCCCATCGCATGCACTTCCTGGATCTTGGCGAATGTGGCATCGGTTACGACCGGCGCCAGCCCCAATGACGGTTCGTCCAGCATCAGCAAACGCGGCTTGAGCATCAAGCCGCGGCCGACAGCAAGCATCTGCTGCTCGCCGCCGCTCATCGTCCCCGCCAGTTGATTGCGCCGTTCGGCGAGCGCGGGAAAAATCCCGAACACCAGTTCTAGCGTACGGTTGCGCTCAGCCTTGGCGCTTGGAATATAGGCCCCAACATCGAGATTCTCCTTCACCGTGAGTTCGGGGAACACCTGACGGCCTTCCGGTACATGGGCGATGCCCAATTCGGCGATCTTGTGCGGCGGCATAGCCGCGAGATCGGTGCCGAGAAAAGTAATGGATCCCGAGGTCGTCCGGATCAGTCCCGAAATTGCGCGCAGCGTTGTGCTCTTGCCGGCACCGTTCGCGCCCAACAAACCAACGGCCTCGCCTTTGCCGACGCTGATACTGATATCGTTGATCGCCGGAACAGATCCGTAGCGCGCGCTCACTGCAGAGAGCGTCAGCATGCCGCGTCTCCCACCGGTGTTTCATGACGGTAGCCGGTGCCAAGGTACGCGCGAATGACCTCCTGATTGGCGACGATGTCCTTCGGACCGCCCTCGGCTATCTTCTGGCCATGGTCGAGCACGACGATGTGCCGAGCAACGGCCATGATCGCGCGCATCACATGCTCTACGATCACGATCGTCAGGCCGCGCTTCGACAATTTCCCGATCAGCGCCACTGCCTGATCGACCTCGGCATGGTTGAGCCCGGCCATGACTTCGTCGAGCAGCAACAGCCGCGGTTCAGTGGCGAGTGCTCGTGCCATTTCCAGTCGCCGCTGGTCTATCGTCGTCAATTCCCGCGCCGGCGTGTGCTCCTTGGCCGAAAGTCCGACGAACTCGATTGCCGCGCGGGCGCGCGAGCGGGCGATGTCCAAATTCTTGTTGCGCAGGAAGGCCCCGGTCATGACGTTCGCCAGCACCGTCATCTTGCCGAACGGTCTCGCCACCTGGAACGTGCGGGCCAGGCCGTGGCCGCAGATTTCATGCGGTCGAAGTCCGACCAACTCGCGGCCGAAGGCGAACACCGAGCCGGTATCGGGACGATAGTAGCCGGTGATCAGGTTAAAGCTCGTGGTTTTGCCGGCGCCATTGGGTCCGATCAGCGCGACGGTTTCACCATCCTGTACGGCAAAGCTGAGATCCTGCACGGCGCGCAATCCGCCGAACCGCTTGCTGAGATTGCGGATAATGAGCGCGTCAGCCATCGAGCGGCACTTTTTTTGCGCGCGCCGCGCCGGCATGGGTCAAGCACTGGTACAAATCGGTGAAGACTCCGATCAGCCCGTTGGGACGCCACAGGATGACCGAGACCAAGATGAGGCTGTATACGGTCAACTGCACGCCGCCGTGCCCGCTGCCAAACCAGCTTTGCAGGAGCGCCGAGGTGGCCTCCAGCAATATGGTGCCCACGACCGGACCCCATAATGTGCCGATGCCGCCGACGATCGAGACGAGTGCCGCCTCGACCGAGATGTTGAAACTGAATGCAGTGTTCGGATCGATGAAGTAGATGTACTGGATATAAAAGGTGCCGCCGAGTGCGGTCAGGAATGCGCTGATCAGGTAGATGTTGCGCTTGATCTTCGTCGTATCCACGCCGACGGCTTCGGCCGCATCCTCGTCCTCGCCAACGGCAACCAGATAAAAGCCCATCCACGAGCGCTCGATCCGATAAGTAATCGCCACCCCGAGCGCCAAGAGGGCCAGCGCGAGATAGTAATAGGCGGCTTTCGAATCGAACTGCATCATGAGCGGGGCGTCGCCGAGGTTCGGCAGCGTCGTGCCTTCGGCGCCCCAGGCAAAGTCGCGAAATTTGAGGAACAACAGCATCAAGACTTGTGCGGTCGCGATGGTGGCAATCGCGAAATACGGTCCGCGCAGGCGAAAGCACAGGGCGCCGATCGGCAGGCTCGCCAGCATCGCCACCACGCCGCCGGCGATAATGCCGATCCACGGTGAAATACCGAAGCGGATGAGCAGGATCGTGGAGGTGTAGGCGCCCAAGCCGAAATAGGCGGCGTGGCCGAGCGACAGTTGCTTGGCGTAGCCGCCCATGAGATTCCAGGCGACCCCGATAAACGCGAACAACAAAACCCTAATGAAGATGTCGACCGCGAACGGATTCGACACCACGATCGGAAGCACGAGCGCAATAGCCGCCAGCACTGCGACCCAAAACCACGGCCGTGTCTTCAAGATATGCGTCACCGCGCCCAACCCCCGAACAAGCCGTTGGGGCGAAACGCCAGCGTCAAGAGCAGCATCACAAAGACCACGATCAGCCCAGAATCGGCGCCGACAAATTGCACGCCAAGCGACTCGGCCACGCCCATCATAAGACTCGCGATCAGCGCACCGGTGATGTTGCCCAAGGTGCCTAGAACAACGGCGACGAATGCCATCAGCACAAAAATCTGACCGACCAACGGGTAGGCCGGGTAGAACGGCATCAGCAGCGAGCCGGCCGCGCCCGCGAGCGCCAGCGCGACGCCGACGGCGACGCAGAACACCCGGTCAGGATTAATCCCCATCAGCATCGCCACTTCGCGGTTTTGCGCTGCGGCGCGCATCGCCTTGCCGAGATCGGTCCCGTGCAGGAACAGATAGAGCAGCGCGCTGAGCAGCATGGCGATGGCGAAAGCGATCAGCTTCGCCACCGCGAAATAGACGGGCCCGATATGGAACGTCAGTTCGCTGTAGGGTGTCTGTACGGTCCGGTAATTGGCGGTGAACAGCAATAGTGCAATGTTCATCAATAACAGCGACAGCGCAAAGGTGAGAAAGATTTGCGGCATGTCGCCGAGCGCGAGAACTCTGCGGATCAAAAAATGCTGTACCAGGACTCCGATGGCAAACAATGCCGGCATCGAAATCAGCAGCGATAACAGCGGATCGACGCCGAAACTGCTGGCCAGGAAGAAGCTGATATACATCCCGATCATCACGAATTCGCCCTGGGCGAAGTTGACGATCTTGACCACGCCGAATATCAGCGTGACGCCGATGCTCACGAGCGCATAGATGCCGCCAATGAGCAGGCCGTTGACCACTGCCTGTGCAAGTGTTGCCAGCATCGGCCTGCGGCCGGGCGTTAGGCTTTGATCAGCTGGGCGCGGGCGTCTTCCTTAGGGAAGACGGTGGCGAGGTCGCCGTGCTGCCACTGCACGCCAACCGGATGAGCGTAAATATTCTTGCCGTCGGGACCGAATTTCACTTTGCCGCCGGGGCACATCGCCGCATAGCCTTGGGACACGTCGAGCGCAGTGAGCGCATCGCGCACTTTTTGCGGATCGGTCGAGGCCGCCCGTTCCAGCGCGTCGGCGATCATGAAGGTCTGTGCCACGAGGCCGCCAGCATATTCGAAAAGGAACTCGCCAAACTGCTTTTGATAAGCGGCGTTGACCTTCTGCGCATCGGCGTTGATATCGTGATTCCAATGGGCCACGCCGAGCAAGCCTTCCGCGGCATTTCCCACATTCCTGTAGAAATCGGGAATGACAAATCCGCCGGAGCCGCCATTGATGGCGACCTTCAGATCGACTTGCTTGATGGCGCGAATGATCAGGATGAGATCGTTCAAGTAGGAAACCGGAAACAACATATTCGCGCCCGACGATTTGACCTTGTTGATCAGCGGACTGGCGTCGCTCAGACCCGCTGAGTAAGGCTCGAACAGCACGATTTCAACGCCTTGTCCGGGCGCCTGCTCGCGCAACCCGTTCGATGTCGATGTGCCGAAGGCGGTGTTCTCGAATATGACCGCGACCTTGGGCTTATCGCTCACCAGCTTCGACATTTGCAGCTGTGCCAGCGCGAACTGTGAAGCGCGTGAAAACGGCGTGAACGTGTAGTGCCGCTCTTTATTGAGTTGATCCGAGCTTGAGCCGGTCAACAGCGGGGTTTTCGCCCGTTCGGCCACTTCGCTCGCGATCAGCGTCAAGGCGCTGGCAAAGGCGCCGTGAATGGCTGCAGGCCGGTAGCTCGAGATCAGACGGTCGGTCTCGGTGCGCGTTACCGTCGGATCGCTTTGCACGTCGGAGACGATCAAGTTGAGCTTGGCGCCGCCCAAAGATTTGATGCCGCCGGCGTCGTTGACCATTTGCACGGCCAGTTTCGCCGCATTGACGCAGCCCTGGCCGATTTGCGCGAAGCTGCCGGTGACCGGGTAAAGTCCGCCGATATTGACCGTGTCCGCCGCCGCAGCAGTGCGGATGCCAAAGGCGGCGACCGCGCCGGCAGCGAGCGCACCGGAGGATTTGACCAGGAAATCTCTGCGGCCAAGCCGTCTCGCAACACTTCTCGCGACATTCTGCCGTTTGGACTTTTTCATCTTAATCCTCCCTGAATTGTCGATGCGTCGCTTGCCGGCGCTATTGTCTTGCCCGTTTTACCATTTCCTCGCGCTCGACGAATGACCAGCCATTACCGCTGCTTGCCAATGCATACAACATTGTATACAATTTTGTAAACTAAAGAGTTAATCCGAAGTTGCGGTGCCTCGCCGAGTAACAGCGCCGTCGAAAGGTTATCGAACTATTTCCATGATTCTGCGACCGCAAAAGCGACGAATGCCGCCGTCTGAGAAGCGGCAGCGCTCGAAGCTTGCACCGTCCGAACCGATGGTCGAGCCACAACCGCAAGAGCGAGCGCGGGAGCGTGGCAGTGAGCGCGCCAATGAACGCGCGATGGCGGATCGTATCGCTACGCGCTTGGAGGAAGATATTGTTTTAGGACGGCGTCACCCGCGGGAGCGCCTGATCGAGCAGGATCTGTGCGATCGTTTTAACACCCATCGCGCCGACGTTCGGCTTGCGCTGTTCGAGCTCGAGAAGAAGGGCATCGTGCAGCGCATCCCCAACCGCGGCGCGATCGTCCGCGATCTCACGCCAAAGGAAGTCATGGAAATTTACGCGGTGCGCGAAGAGCTCGAGGTTATGGCTGCGCGCATTCTGCCGTTTCCAGTTGCCGAAAGCGATCTTGCCAAGCTCGAGCGATTACAGCGGCAGCACAGCGCCGCCATCGACAATGAAGACATGCTCACCGTCTTTTACACTAATTTGTATTTTCATCAGACTTTATTCGGCTTGTGCGGAAATGCCTGTTTGATCGAGACGATTCGCCTGCTCGAGCAAAAAGTGTATGGCATCCGATTCTACGCCAACGCCTTTCCCGAAGCGCTCGATCATGCGCGGCGCGATCATGTCGAAATGATCAAGGCGTTACGGGCTGGCCGCCGTGACGATTTGATCGCGCTCACACGCAACCACCTGAAACCTTCGCCGGAGGCGTACATCCGCGCCTACGAACGCCGCTTCGGTACTTCCTCACAGGTGTGATTCGGCTCAATGTTGTGCGGTCCGCTCAAACGCTAGCTCAGCAACGCTTGCGTCTCCTGCCACAGCCGTCGCACGACGTCGCCCGCCGGTTCGGCCCTTGCCAATCTGGCGGATTGGCCGGCCCAGGCTTGCATGCGGTCGACATCGTTGGCTTTCGCACCCGCTTCGCGCATGGCCTGGGTCAGTCCGCGTTGCACCGGATAGGGCGCGGGTGGCGGCGCGGTCGACACCATTGCCGCGCGCACATAGCCGGTCTCGATGCAGCGCGCCGGGCGTCCCGTCAAGGCGCGGGTGATGAGCGTGTCTTCCGGTGCCGCTTTGCCAATCGCATCAGCCCAAGCGCTGGGGATTTTGGTTTCGGGACAGCGCAAGAAAGCCGTCCCGATTTGCACGGCAGACGCGCCCAGGAGCAGCGCCGCTGCAATCGTGCGTCCGTCGGCAATTCCGCCGGTCGCAATCACCGGCACGCGTACGGCATCGGCGACGGCCGGAACGAGACTGAACAGCCCGACTAGGCGCGTTTCGGCTTGCGTTGCGTCGAACGCACTGCGATGTCCGCCGGCTTCCATGCCTTGCGCGATGACGGCGTCGGCGCCGGCACTCTCCGCCGCTTTCGCCTCGCGCACGGTTGTGACGGTTGCAAACCACTTGATGCCTTTGTCCTTCAGCCGCGCCACGAAGCGGTCCGGATAGAGTCCCATGATGGAGGAAACGATCGCTGGTCCCGCCTCCAGCATGGCATCGCACTGCGCTTCGAAGTCGGGCAGCGCGACATTGCCGGCCTCGGGCGGGACCGGCGGACCCCAGTTGGCGAGAAAGTTTCGCATCGCCGCTTCCGCCGCAGCATCGCGCTTGGGCGGCGGATCGGGGATCCAGAGATTGAACTGAAAGCCGCCATTTGTGCCGGCCCGCACGTCGGCTGCCCATTGCCTGATCGTCTCCGGTTGCATCATCAGCGCGCCGCAGCCGCCGAGCCCGCCGGCATTGGCGACCGCTATGGCCAGCGAGGCTGGACAGGCGCTCGCCATCGGCGCCATCAGGATCGGCACACGGTGATTAAACTGTTCACAAAACGTGGCGGCGCGGGCGAGGGCAGGGTGCTGCGGCATACGGGCGGTTTTACAGAAGTCGATTGGCTGGTGCGAGACGCCGCGGGCCTGCTCGTCGCGGCGCCGGCCTGCTGATCACTGCGGCGAATTCCGCTCGCCTCGACGGCGAGTTCATATTAGGCTTGGCTTCGTTGTGGCGTGGCGGCGCGCCTCTTCTGAGGGCAACGCGCGGCGGCGAGGGGAGGGGGAACATGATTAAGCAAATAATGGTGTGCGCACTGTGCGCTGCCGCAGCGGTCATGCCGGCAGCGGCGCAGACCATGAGCTATGCCGATGCCATCGATCGGCTTGCGGCAGCCTGCCGCGCCGACGTGCAAAAATATTGCAGAGGCGTGGAGCTTGGCGGCGGCCGGCTCAAATCCTGTCTGGACGGGCACCAGAACGTCGTTTCGGCGCGATGCCAACAGACGCGCAGCGAAGTCTATGCCTCGATCGGTCGCCGCATTGCCGCGCAACGCAGCATCGGCGACGTCTGCAGCGCCGACATCAACAGGCTCTGCGGTGTGGCGCCGGTCGACAACAATCTCGTGACTTGCTTGCTCAGCGTATCGCCGGCGGCGATCAGCCCGGCTTGCAATCAGACATTTACCGACACTGGCTGGCGCACCGAAAGGGCTCAGCAATGAAACCGCAGCAAATCTTCCTCATCTGTGCCGCTGCACTATTGATCGCGCTGAGCGCAGCCGTAGCGCAGATGCGATTGAACTCGAGCGAGATCACCAGGAGCTTGCAGGGCGTGAGCGGCGGTAAGATCGCGCTTACGGCTGCTGCGATGCGCCAGGCTGCCTTGGACAATATCCGCAACTATCCCGGCCAAGCCGCCGCGGCGGCCGCGCATCCGTTGAGTTTTCCCGAATTGGAAAAGCTTGCGCAGTTCACCGTCGAGGTAAACTTCGACTTCAACTCCGCGGCCATTCGCCCGGAATCCTATCGCACCATCGGCGCGATCGCCGATGCGCTGCACAATCCGATTTTGTTGAGCTATGGCTTTCTCGTGATCGGCCACACCGATGCAGTCGGCAGCCGCGAATACAATCTCAAACTCAGTCAGCGCCGCGCCGAGGCCATCCGCGACGCCTTGGCCGATCCGTTCGGCGTCAATTCCGGCGTTCTCGACGCGGTCGGGCTCGGCGAAGAACAGTTGCAGGATCCGCGTCACCCCGATGCCGCGGTCAATCGGCGTGTTCAGCTTGTCAATATCGGGCGAAAATACTGCTTCGGCCCTTCAGGCGCGCCAGCACCCTGTCCGTGAACAATAACGTCATCGGACATGAAGTCTCTGCCATCTTGAGATGGGAGGCGACTTAAGACTTCGGTTTGTGGCGGGCCGGCTTGTCACTTTCCAATGATGTTTCCTATTCTGTAACATTGCTTGAGCGCGGCATACCCCTGCGATCGGGAGAATTGGCTATGCGTGTCGACCGCGGAATCGACTTGCGAACAATTTTTAGCGTCGTCGCATTGATCTTGTCCTCATTTGCAACGCTCGACGCGGCGCGAGCCGAGGATAAGACCTATGTCATGAAGCTTGGCACTGCCACGATCAATGAATCGCAGCACGAGTGGTGCAAGCGGTTTGTCGCCATGGTCGAACAGGACTCCGGCGGCAGAATCAAAGGCGAGATCTATCCGGCAAGCCAGTTGGGAGCGATCCCGCGGCAGATCGAAGGCGTGCAGTTCGGCGCCATTCAGGGCTATGTCGGACCGCCCGAGTTTTTGGCTGGGATCGACGAACGCTATGAACTGTTATCCGCCCCCGGCCTTGTTGCCGACCTTGCGCATGAAGTTCGCGTTGTGAAAGACCCCGAGCTGCAGAAGCTGATGCTCGGGCTCGGCGCCGACAAGGGGATTCACGGCGCCGCTTTATTCATCGCGCAGCCGTCATTGGTCATCGCCCGTGCGCCGATCGCTCACCTCGCCGACTTCACCGGCAAAAAGCTTCGGGTGTTTGCCGCGGACATGCAGCAGGAAATGATCAAATCGCTGGGTGCGTCGCCAGTGGCGATGACACTGGGTGATGTTCTGCCGGCAATTCAGCAGGGCGCGATCGACGGCTCGGTCTTGGCCATGACGGTGATAACGACGATGCATTTTTGGGATGCCGCCAAATATGTAACCGAGATCGATCAACCGTTTATTTTCTCGATGGCTTTTCTCAGCAAGAAATGGTTTGACGCGTTGCCAACGGATTTGCAGATGATCGTAGACGCTGACGCCGCCAAGGCCGCCATCGAGGTCAATCCTTGGCAAGTCGAGTTCTATAACAAAGCGCGCCAGACCTGGGCGGAACACGGCGAACTCATCCGACTGCCGGAGAATGAGCAAGTCGAACTGATCAAGTCGGTCACTGCAGTCGGCGCCGCGGTCGCGAAACGCAAGCCCAACCTCGAACAAGCCTACGAGGTCTTCGCGGCGGCGGCGAAGCGAACCAAATAGTAGCCTTAGTAAACTTCGCTGATGAGGCGGTAACGACCTAAAGTGCTAGAGCGGGACGGGACTTCGTCGAAACCTCATCCTTGCTCTGCGGCGCGGCGATGCCGGGAGGACGCCACACCCACAACATGGCGGCAAACACGATATAGAGCGCGATCGCGCCAAGCGGCATGAAGCCGTAGGTATAGGCAAAATCGGTGATGCGCTGGCCGGCTAGATCGTTCGAGGTGCCGGCACGCAACAGGAAACTTGCCGCAAGCACAAAGGTGCCAAGCTTGCGCATGCGTGGATCGGCAATCGTAGCCGCGGTCGCCAGAATGACGGCGGGAAGCACAAATATGTAGTGATAACGACTGGTCATCGGGGAGAGCGCCAGCATGGCGATCAGGAGCACCGCGGTGTCGATGGCGACGTATTCCCGCCGCCGCGGCGAGGTGAGTAGGAGCAGCGCCACCACCGCGGCAAAGACGCCGTCGACCGCAAGCAAGATGGCGGTGGGACTAAGGCCGAACAGCGGGCCCGTCGCGAACCGATTGATCAGGCCGCGCAGCGATTGATTATAGAGATTGACGCCGTTCCAGATGTCCCAGAACACCAACTTCGAAGACGTGCCGGGGAACAGCGCCGGCCCCACCACTTGGCGCAGCCAATCGGTCAGATGGCCGATATGACCGCCGCGCAGCGCCCCGATCATGTCAGGGATAAGACTGACCGCAAGAAGCGCGGCGACGAAAGCCAGACAAGCAAGCCAGCGCCGCTTGACAATCAGGTACGGCAGATAAATGAGCGGGGAAGCGCGAACCGCCGCGGCAACGCCGAACCAAAACCCGCCAGCGGCTTCGCGGCCGACAAACAGCGCCCAAGTTGCAAACATGATGATCGCCAGCGACAGCGGGTCGTGCGAGGCATAAGTCAGCACGTCCAATATGTGCTTGCCGCAGGTGATCAGCATGATCGTGCGCAGCCAGAACAGATTTTGGCCGCGCGTGGTTGCGCCGGGATAGAGCCGCTCGGCGATGGCCTCGGTCAGCCGCACAACGACGACTAAACAGCCGACGCAGATCACGTACCAGACCAGTCTTTGCAGGACCGCCGGCAGGAATGCGAGCGGAATAAACAGTACCGCCAAAGCCGGCTGATAAGGATACGGCGGCAGGCAGGTTAGAAGCGCTTCGCCGCGCAAAATGCAGCGGCCGGCCGCGCTGTAAAACGGCCCCATATCTGAGCTGCGGCCGAACATCGGATAGAGCGCCGCAGCCGTGATGATCAAAACTATCCAGTCGCTCCACGGCTTCAGCCGTTCGGCGCTGGAACGCAAAATGCTCATCCGCGAGCCGGCAGCGATGCCGGCAGCCGAACTTGCCGGATAAGCAGAACTCTGCATTATCGCGCCCTCAATCTCGCGCTAGAGCGGGATGAGATTCCATCGAATCATCATCCCGCTCTAGTTTCGCGCCATCAAAAACCGGCACCCAGCCCCCGCAGCGGCGCCATTCAACCAGACGCGCGGCAGCGCGGCCACGATGACGCCTTGAACCGCGGGTCGATTTCCATGAGGTGTCACTCAGGAGCCACAGGGATGCGGCTCACAAAGCGCTAAAAAACTGCAATGCCGCTCGATCGCCGCCGTTTAATCTTTGGATTCGCCGCAGCCGCTCAAGCCGCGGCGGTTCCCGGCCTTGCGCAGCCGGCGTCCAATACGCTTTGGCCGACCAGGGCGATTATCATCGTTGTGCCGTTCCCAGCGGGAGGAAGCGCCGACCTGTCGGCGCGGCTCTTGGCCGAACATCTGAAAACCGCATTCGGCCAGCCCGTAGTGGTCGAAAACAAGCCCGGCGCCGGCGGCAATCTTGCTGCCGCAGAAGTAGCGCGCGCTCCAGCCGACGGCCACACGCTATTCATCGGGACCAATGGAACGCAGACCATCAACCAAAGCCTTTATCGGCAACTGCCCTACGATCCAGTAGCCGACTTCGCCGCGATCGGAATGATGTGGTCGGCACCGCATCTCGCGGCGGTTAATCCGGCGGTACCCGCGCAATCGCTCGACGCCTTCATTGCTTATGCGCGGGCCCATCCCGGTGAATTGAGCTATGGCTCATCCGGAATCGGTTCCTCGACGCATTTGTTTGGTGAGCTGTTCAAGGCGCGCACCGGCATCAGCATGGTCCATGTGCCGTATCGCGGCCAGGGCGCGGCACTCGAAGATCTTATCGGCGGACGCATTGCGGCGATGTTCCCAATTGTACCCGATGTCATCGCCTCGTTACGTGGCGGTCAGGTGCGCGCGCTGGCGCTCGCCACCAATTCAGTCTCGGAGATTCTGCCAGGCGTGCCGCCTATGCCGCAGCTTGGTTATCCCGATCTCGTCGCTTCTGCCTGGGTCGCGCTCTACGCTCCGGCGAAGAGCCCCGCAGCGGTGATCGAGCAGCTGCGCACCGAACTCGATGCGCTGCTTGCGAGCAGCGCATTTGTCGAGCGTATGAAGCAAGTAGGGATCGAGATTAATCGCATGCGTCCACATAAATTCGCGGCGTTTGCGCAACAGGAGCGCAGCCGCTGGGCCAAACTGATCGGATCGCTCGACTTGAAGACTGAATGACGCGGCGCCCGCTTGGCGTGCGCGCGATACCGGTCACGCCGTGGAACTCGGCGATGATATCTCCCTTGACAGACGAGGGCATTGCGCCAAGATTCGGTTTGTCACTTCGCGGTCATGGAGGTGTGTATGCTCCCACCGGGCCAGGAACGCCGCGATAATTGACGCTGCATCCGTTCGGGCGGCGCCATAGCGGTTCATACGCGGGCGGTACGCTGGGAGCGATCTTCCGGGGCCATATCAGTTGGGCATCGCCCCACCTTGGTCGCTCCCCGCGTGGGGCTTGCCACCGACATCTCTGGACATTTATCTTTTTCCTCGGACATCTATCTCGTCCGACTTAAACTCTTTTGACCGTTATTTCTTCCGTGCGCAAACAATCTCCTGCGAAATCAATGCTGCGAGACAACCGGGAAGATGAATGGGGCGCGCGGCTTCCAGCGCGCAACGTCCTCGGCGAACCGCTTGAGCTTTGTTCGATCAAGCCAATGACGGGCTTTTACCGGGACGGCTGCTGCAACACCGGCCGTGAGGATGTTGGCAGCCATACGGTTTGCGTGGTGATGACTGACGCCTTTCTCGCTTTCTCCAAATCGCGCGGCAACGACCTGTCGACGCCGATGCCGGAAATCGGCTTTGCCGGTCTCAAAGCCGGCGATCGCTGGTGCCTGTGCGCCCAGCGCTGGCAAGAAGCCTTCGAAGCCGCTCACGCGCCGCGCGTGGTTCTGCGGGCCACCCATCAGGCGGCGCTGACTTATTGCTCGCTTAGCGATCTCAAACGCTTCGCGGTCGATCTGGCGTAACGGCGCGTTCGACCGCGGCCCCTCACGGCCAAGAAGTCATTTTCCTTGGGACGATAGCCGTCGACGAACCAACGCTCGGCGCATCAAGCCGTACGTTGGGCGAAATGATGGCTTGTTCATCGTCGCGAATTTCACAATGCCAACTCACTCACGCCCTAATGCAGGTGAGGATGGTTCACGGGATTCGCGACTCAGTGTTGGGGCTTGAGTACAGCGCATTTGGGGGGATCAATGCTGAAACCAACGATCCTGTCCTCGTTTCTGGTGTTAATGCCAGCAACGATCGTGTTGACGGGCCATGCAAGCATCGCCGGGTCGACGGCGGATGAGTGCAGGACGACGCCCGGTACAGCGGCGCCTTCGGGCTTGCATTGGTATTATCGCGTCGATCGAACCAACAATCGCCACTGCTGGTATTTGCATGCGCAAGGCCTGCAGACCCATTCCCAGACGAATGTCACATTGCGAGATTCGCAGGATGAAAATGCTGCCGCACAAGCGGGGCAAGGGCCATCGCGGATCGCAATTATACAACCGGCACCTGCGGAACCATGGGGTGCACTGAGGACGCCTGCAGAAACGCCCATGTTGGAAGCTTCGGCAGGCGAGCATCCAGCACTGGGGTTTTCCGCACGCTGGATCGATCTCCCAAGATCCATAGATTTGAACACGCGCGAGCGCACGGCCGGCAGCAACGGCTATGCTGCTGAGCCCGCGGCAGCAAACGCCGAGGAACAATTGCCGCCACGCCTGTCGATTGTATCAGGTGAGGACGGTGCGGCGGGCCCCGACTTCACAACTGAACAAAAGTTTGGATCAATAAGTCTGGCTGGTTCAGCACTGCTGATCTTGTTGCTGCTCTCCGAGGGAATCGTAAGATTAGTACGCACGTCCGCTGCGAAGGCGTGGCGCCAGTCTATCCGCGCGCGTTTACGCGAGAGCGGTGGTTCCAGATTGGCCACAGCGGCATCGGGCCACCCGGGTCGATGGGTCGCGCCGTCACGAGATGCGCGCCGGCCCGAAACAGGCTTGAGCGAGCTGAGACACGTGTTGCGGCGGGCCGATGCAGGATTGAGGCCGTCGCGATCGTTCGCGCCATCTCAATCAATCATCAGAAAGCAGGTTCGAGCAAAATCCGCGTTTCAGCGTCTGAAAACGCAATCATTTAGTCCGAGGTGGGCGCCGCTCTGAGCCGGAGATCAAATCACATGTACCCCTCTTCCGCATCTTCCGCACGGTTGGTTCCGGACGATCAATCAGACGAGCGCGCGTTTTTTGCTCGCGATCTGGATGAGGAGCGCGATTTAAGCAAGCAAACCGTGAAGCGAGGCCACCGTCACGATGCGATGCGCAGGCCGTCGATCGGCGCGCGCATCTTAAGATCGCTTGCTCGGTTCTTCGCGACGGTTCTGATTGGGATCGGCCTCACGCTGGCTTGGCAGACTTATAGTGAGCAGGCAAAACAGTTCACGACAACTTTGGCTCCTTCGCTGGCCTGGTTGCTGCCCGCCGAAAACGCGAAGACGGCGCCTGAAGTCACTACCTCGTCTGATTTGATGCAGCAGATGAAGCTGATCGCCGTCGATGTCGCGATCATGCGGCGCAATTTGGGGCTACTCGCTGCCGGTCAAGAGCAGTTCGCCGCCAAGCAAGATCAAATGAGTCACAATATTACGTTGCTGCAGGAGGTTGAGCAGGAGACCAGAGCGCAGGCTGTTGCTCCTCCTGCAGCGCGGGCGACACCCGGCATCGCCATCGCGTATGGCGCCGCAAGTTCCGTCGCGGTGAGGGTAAGGGAGACCGACTGAGCCCCCAATCTGTTTTTGTCTTAGATTGGTCCGTGAATTTTAAAGCAGCTGCTCGAGCAGTCGACTCCACTGCTCAAGTGCACGCCGCCGGGTGAACCGCGCGTCAAGCATTTGCCGCGCGCGTGCGCCCATTTCGGCGAGCGCCTCCGGCGCTTCCGACCAGTGCCGCAGCGTATCGGCCAAGGTAGCGGCGTCGCCTGGCGCAATGGTAATCCCGCAGCGGTGCCGCCGTACGAGGCGCGCGATTTCTCCGTCGCCATCCCCGATCATCACGAGCGGTCTGCCTGCCGCAGCAATGCCGTAGAATTTGCTGGGAACGATCAGACCCTCAATGCGTGGATGAAGCGACAGCCAGTGCACATCGGCAACGCCCAAGGAATATGGCAGCATGGCGCGGTCTTGATAGGTTCGGAAACGAAATGAATCTTCAAGCCCGCGCGCTTTGACCGCTATGACAAGGTCCTCGAAACGTTTGCCGCCGCCGATCATCAGGAAGACAATGTGTTTTTCGTTGCGGAGCCGCTCCGCTGCCGCAAGTACCGTCTCGAAATCGTGGGCACGGCCGAGATTGCCGGAATAACCGACGACGAATTTGCCGGCCAATTGCCAAGCCTCGCGCAGCGGATTGTCGGCCGGCGCGATTGGTCTGATCGTTGCTTCGTCGCACCAGTTGGCAATGACGTGAACTCGCGCCGCCACAACGCCTGACATTTCGATCTGGCGCGCCATCAATTCGCCAACCACAACGTTGGCGTCGGCGCGGCGCAGGGCTCGATTACGTAGCGCTCCGAGAGTCGCGCCAACCGGTCCCCGGATTAACGGTACACCTAGAACGGCCGCGGTTTCCGGGTAGATGTCTTGCAACCAATTAACCAAGCGCGCTCCGCGTTGCCGCGCCGTCGCCGCAATGACGACCGAAAGCAGCGGCGGATCGGTTTTTGCGACCACAATGTCGCCCGCCCGCGCGACCGCGCCGAGATGACGTCGCACTGATTGGTAGAACGATAGATAATCGAGCGCCCGACCCGGCAAAGCGAGCCGGCCGAACCGCGTCGAAGCGACCCGGTGCACGTTTACCCCGTTGATGGCTTCGTAAGGGGGCAAGTCGGCATCGGGCTCGTCGTAGATCTGCCGGGACGCCAGGACGTGCACTTCATGGCCAGCCGCCGCCAGGTGGAACGTCAGATCGGAAAGAATTTGGCTGGTTGCGGAGTGATCGGGAAAGAAAAATCGGTTGACGAAAATTAGTCGCGCCATACGGGATTTACATCGGTCCGGGATAAATTAGTTGCTTTCGCGCTCGGGTGCGGCGGCGAGCCACCGAACCAGCCTTAGCCAGCTTTGCCGCGCATCCAAAAAGCTTTGCTGCACGGCAGGATCGGTTTGAGCGGCGGCCGATCCTGCACAGTCCTTAGCATGTTGATAACATTCGCGTACTTCATCGTTCAATTTTTGCAACATGGCGATGTCGCCTCTTTTTTTGAATGCCTTGAAAGTTTCGACGCTCGACGATCATTCAGACGTGACGCACACCTGACAGCGTTCCATGCGCCACGACCTTTTACACCGGGGGAAGCTATGGCGAAAAGGCCACAGCGAAGCAAACCAAGACGAAATTTTCTCATCATAAGTAAAATCAGTTCAGGACCTGCGCGCTCGACTGTGGCCTCGACAACGCCTACGGTTTTGAGCGGCGGACCTGCTAACGAAAACGGGGGCCGCGGCCTCGCTCCGGTTCAAGCCCGTGGCATCCCCTCAAGCAAATCGGGACCGATCGTTACCATTACGATCGAGGTTGAGCCCTGGATTGAATGCCTTCGTTGCTTTGAAGTGCTGATTTTCATTCGGACGAGGATCAAACTTCGCCAGATTACCTGAACCACCACACTTCATTTTTGCGGTGTAATGCGCGCAGAAGCGAGAGCCCTCATAGAGGGCACGAGTATATGCCCGGGCGTGCGCAAGTAAGTGCCGTCGCCCCGCTTTCTTGTAATGCAGCCGGACCATTTGATGGCAGATGGGGCATTCGGCATTGATGGGGTGAAGTCGGCGTCTGCCCAGGAGCCTAAAAAACTCGACGATCCATACGGATAAGATGCGGCCTATCGCCTCTCGTGATTTCCGGACCATCACAGTGTGCCTGCCGCTGCAGAGACTTCATGCAAATGGCAAATGATACGGCTAATTCAAGAAAACGGCGTCCTTGCGGCGATGTTGGGCCGCAGCCACTGACAGAACCAATTATGCGGTGGCGGCCTAGATCAGTCGTTGCCTATCGGGCAGTGATTACGCCTCGGCGTTCTGATCGCGAGCAATCGACGCGCGCACGGTTCCGTCGCTCAGCAGTCCTTCAAAATACTCGATGGTTCGATTGAGCCCTTCGGCCAATTCCGTCGTCGGCGCCCAGGACAGAGCGTCATTGGCCTTGGAAATGTCGGGACGGCGCTGTCGCGGATCGTCCTGCGGCCGCGGTCGGTGCACGATATGGGAGCGCGAACCGGTTAGCTCGATCACCAGTGAGGCCAATTCCAGTATGGTGAATTCTTTAGGATTACCAAGGTTGATCGGTCCGATGAGGTCCGCACCCGTATTCATCAAGCGAACAAGGCCATCAATTAGATCGTCGACGTAACAAAATGAACGGGTCTGCAGCCCGTCGCCGAAAACGGTGATATCGCGTCCCAGCAAGGCCTGCACAATAAAGTTTGAGACGACGCGGCCGTCATTGGGATGCATGCGCGGGCCATAGGTATTGAAGATGCGCGCGACTTTGATGGGCAGTTTGTGCTGTCGCCAATAATCAAAAAACAGCGTCTCGGCGCAGCGTTTGCCCTCGTCATAGCAGGAGCGAGGGCCGATCGGGTTGACGTGGCCCCAATACTCCTCGCCCTGCGGGTGAATGCTGGGGTCGCCATACACTTCCGAGGTCGAGGCCTGAAGGATTTTGGCCCGCAGCCGCTTGGCCAGGCCCAACATGTTGATCGCGCCATGGACGCTGGTCTTGGTGGTCTGGACCGGGTCGTGCTGGTAATGAATGGGGGAGGCGGGGCAGGCCAAATTGTAGATCTGATCGGCCTCGACATAGAGCGGAAAAGTCACATCGTGCCGGATCACCTCGAAGCGATGATGGTCGAGCATACCTTCGATGTTGCGCCGTGTTCCGGTAAAATAATTGTCGACGCAGATGACATTGGCGCCCTGCTTGAGCAAGCGTTCGCACAAGTGAGAGCCGAGAAATCCGGCGCCGCCGGTGACTAGCACGCGAGTTTCGATATGCAACAGTAAAACCCCAATTAATCAGAAGAGGCCAAGTCTACCGAGCAATTCCTGCACAGACCAGTCAATCGGATGATGCCGTATCAGTCCTGAACTGTTTGATTTGTGTCCGCCTTACTACGTGATTGCCCAAAATTAACACGTCCATTTTGGTGCGAAGAAAGCAATCCAACGCTTCCTCGGGACGGCAGACCACGGGCTCATTTTCATTGAACGAAGTGTTAAGCACCATCGGCACACCGGTCAAACGAAAGA
>JBASAH010000295.1:0-3155 GCA_049650505.1 Xanthobacteraceae bacterium | reverse complement strand
AAATACGAGAACACGGCGCGTGCGCCGGACGCACTGTTACGGCTCGGCCAATCGCTCGCCGCGTTGGGCGAAAAAGAAGCCGCTTGCGCGTCGCTTGGCGAGGTGTTGCGGAAATATCCGCGCGCTTCGCTCAGCGTGAAGCAGAGCGTCGACCGTGAACAGAAGCGCACGCACTGCTGATCAAGCTCTTCGCGACGACGAAGCGAACGCGTTATTCTCCGGTCTGGAAAATTCGCGCGGCCTCGTTCTCGCCGTTTCCGGCGGTGGCGACTCGACGGCGCTCCTCGTGCTCGTTGCGCGTTGGGCGAAGCGACTCAAACGCGCGCCGAAGCTTATTGCGGTCACCATCGATCACGGATTGCGGCCCGAAGGAGCCCGCGAAGCGGCTGCCGTGAAGCGGCTAGCCCGTCGCCTCGGGGTCGCACATCGCATTCTGCGCTGGCGCGGCACAAAACCAAAAACCGGATTGCAGGAGGCTGCGCGCAGCGCGCGCTATCGGCTGCTCGGGCAGGCCGCGGCAAAAGCCGGCTGCGCGCACATCCTGACCGCGCATACGCTCGACGACCAGGCCGAGACCGTGCTGTTTCGTATGGCACGCGGTAGCGGGCTCGTCGGATTGGCCGGCATGGCCCATGTCTCGCCGCTGCCCATGGGAGCGGATAGGATCGCCTTTCTATTGCGGCCGCTGTTGCGCATTCCCAAGGCGCGACTGCTCGCGACGTTGCAGGCCGCAGGTATTTCCCATAGCGAGGATCCGAGCAACCGCGACCCACGCTTTACCCGCTCACGGCTGCGGGAATTAATGCCGCATCTGGCGCGTGAAGGATTAAACGCTCACGGGCTGTCGCGATTCGCGGCGCGCATGCGGCGAGCGGACCAGGCCATTGAAGTTGCCGTCGGCGCTGCGCGCGATGCGCTGGCGCCGGAGCCATGGCCCGAGGGCGGTCCAGTCAGATTCGAGACGGCGCGATTCGCCAATCTGCCGGCAGAGGTGGCGCTACGGCTTCTCGTCCTCGCCATCCTACACGCCGGAAACGAGGGGCCGGTCGAGCTGGCCAAGCTCGAATCACTTTATGAAGCGATGCGGCAAAGCACTTCGCGGCTGCGCCGGACGCTTGCCGGCGCGCTCGTCACGCTCGACAGCGACTGGATCGTGGTCGAACGCGCTCCAGCTAGGCGGTTTGCGGCCCGTCGAGCCGCGTCTGGCCGCCGCACCGCAACCATGTGGGCAGCCATTTCGAAACACCAGAAGACCTTTACGAAATAGCGTAATAACGCTGTTACACGGCGGGTTCCCTTGGCAGGGAGCGTCCCGCTGCCTACATTGGCAGTGACAGGGGACGTGAAGCCGCCACGATTTGCGGGCACGGCTGGCTCGTGGTGTCCGCATACGCCGCGGACCAAGGACAAGAGATGAATGCCAATCTGCGCAATTTCGCCCTGTGGGTGATCATTGTCCTGCTCCTGCTTGCCCTGTTCACGCTGTTTCAGAATCCGGGTCAGCGCACGACCTCGCAGGACATTTCGTTCTCGCAGCTTTTGAGCGATGTCGATCAAGGGCGCGTGCGCGACGTGCTCATCCAGGGTCCGGAGATCCACGGCACCTACACCGACGGGCGCAGCTTTCAGACCTATGCGCCCAGCGATCCAAACCTTGTGCAGCGCCTCTACAATAAAGGCGTGCAGATCACCGCGCGTCCGCTCTCGGACAATGTACCCTGGTTCGTTTCGCTGTTGATTTCGTGGTTGCCCTTTGTGGCGCTGATCGGCGTTTGGATTTTCCTGTCGCGGCAGATGCAGGGCGCCGGCGGCAAGGCACTCGGCTTCGGCAAGAGCCGCGCCAAACTGCTCACCGAAGCGCATGGCCGCGTCACGTTTGAGGACGTTGCCGGGGTCGATGAAGCCAAGCTCGATCTCCAGGAGATCGTCGAATTCCTGCGCGATCCCGCGAAATTTCAGCGGCTCGGCGGCCGCATTCCGCGTGGCGTGCTGTTGGTCGGCCCGCCCGGCACCGGCAAGACGCTGCTGGCGCGCGCCATTGCCGGCGAAGCCAATGTGCCGTTCTTCACCATATCCGGCTCGGACTTCGTCGAAATGTTTGTTGGCGTTGGCGCCAGCCGCGTCCGCGACATGTTCGAACAGGCCAAGAAGAATGCGCCCTGCATCATCTTCATCGACGAGATCGATGCGGTCGGTCGCCATCGCGGCGCCGGTCTCGGCGGCGGCAACGACGAGCGCGAGCAGACGCTCAACCAGCTCCTTGTCGAGATGGATGGTTTCGAGGCCAACGAAGGCATCATCTTGATCGCGGCCACCAACCGGCCCGACGTGCTCGATCCGGCATTGCTGCGTCCGGGCCGTTTCGACCGGCAGGTGGTGGTCCCAAATCCGGACGTGGTCGGGCGCGAACAGATTCTCAAGGTGCACGTGCGCAAGGTGCCGCTGGCGCCCGATGTCAATCTCAAGACGATCGCGCGCGGCACGCCTGGCTTCTCCGGCGCCGATCTCATGAATCTCGTCAACGAGGCCGCCTTAATGGCGGCGCGGCGCAATAAGCGCATGGTGACGCAAGTCGAGTTCGAGGACGCCAAGGACAAGGTGATGATGGGCGCCGAGCGCAAATCGCTCGTCATGACCGAAGAGGAAAAGCTGCTTACCGCCTATCACGAGGGCGGCCATGCGATCGTGGCGCTCAACGTCAAAGCCACCGATCCGGTGCACAAGGCAACTATCATTCCGCGCGGCCGCGCCCTTGGCATGGTCATGCAATTGCCGGAGCGCGACAAGCTGTCGATGAGCCGCGAACAGATGACGTCACGGCTCGCCATCATGATGGGCGGACGCGTCGCCGAGGAACTGGTGTTCGGCCGCGAGCGGGTGACCTCGGGCGCGGCTTCCGATATCGAGCAAGCGACCAAGCTTGCGCGCATGATGGTGACGCGCTGGGGCTTGTCCGACGAGCTCGGCACGGTCGCTTACGGCGAGAACCAGGAAGAAGTTTTCTTAGGTTATTCGGTGGCGCGACAGCAGAATATTTCGGAAGAGACGGCGAAGAAAATCGACGCCGAGATCCGGCGGCTGGTCGAAGCCGGCTATGAAGAAGCAAATACGATCCTCACCGAGAAGCGCGCCGATCTCGAGACGCTGGCCAGGGG
>JBASAH010000294.1:0-5951 GCA_049650505.1 Xanthobacteraceae bacterium | reverse complement strand
GGAAGTGGCCGAAGCAGGCGACGTTACGCGCGCCGCCTTGGCGACCAAGCTGGCGGCGAAAATCTATCGGCTGCGCATCCTCAAAAAGGATGTCGCCGACGCAAAGCACAACACGACGCGCTTTATTGTGCTGGCGCGCGAGCCGAAATGGGCAGGGCGCAAAGAAAAGCGCGTCATCACCACTTTCATATTTCAGGTGCGCAACATTCCGGCGGCGCTGTATAAGGCGCTCGGCGGCTTCGCCACCAACGGCGTCAACATGACCAAGCTGGAAAGCTATATGGTCGATGGCAGCTTTGCCGCCACGCAATTTTATGCTGATGTCGAGGGTCACCCAAAGCAGCGCGCGCTCGAGCTGGCGTTGGAGGAGCTTGAATTCGTCTCGCAACCAAAATCGCTGAAAATTCTTGGCGTTTATCCGGAACACCGGTTCCGCGAGACTTTCAAATAAACTGCCAGTTGAACGCGATGCAATGCCCGGAGCGGCGTTGGGCTTTCATGAACTTTCATTTCCAGGTTAGGTAAAAGCCAATGAGCAACGAGGAAGCCACGGTCCGCCGCACGCTGCAGCTGCGGTTTACGCTGCCCGCTTCGGATTCGACACAGCTTATTGCCATGATCAAAGCCGCGACGCCGTTCTATCAGATGTTCGGCAAGGCCGAGGTCCGCCTGCTGCAAAATGTCGACGATCAGGCGAAATTCGTGCAGGAGATCGAATACGAGGCGCAGGAGGACTGGGAATTAAGCCGCCAGCGCATTGCCAGCGATCCGCGCATGCAGGTTTATCTGCAAACCTGGCGCAACCTGTTTCCCGGCGCACTTGAGATCGACGTCTTTCAGGAAGTGTAACGGCAATGGAGGTGTCCGGAATTTTTACGGTCCGGGCTAAGTGCAATCGACCCTAAACGCATTCGGCAAACACATTCGGGCCAGTCGCCATGATCGTCGGCCTGTTCGCATTGACTGCCGCTGCGATCTTCTTCGGTGCGGCATTCTACGTCAATTTCGCCGAGCAGCCGGCGCGGCTGCATCTCGATGACCGATCCTTGCTCGTTGAATGGAAGCCCGCTTACAAGCGCGGCCTCATCATGCAAGCGTCGCTTGCCGTCATTGGCTTCGTCTTGGGAATACTGGCATGGTGGCAAACCGGTATCTGGCTCTGGCTTGTCGGCGCCCTCACTTTGGTTGCCAATTGGCCTTACACCATTTTCGTCATTATGCCGACGAACAATGAGCTCATGGCGATTGATCCAACCAGTGCTGGTCCCCGCAGCCGTGAACTCATACACAAATGGTCGAACCTGCATGCGGTTCGCACGGCGCTTGGGTTGGCTGCGATCCTGATCTTCATATGGGCGCTGCTGCGCTAGGATGCGCGCCGACGAAGTGATCGAATGAAGCGGCGCGCGTTCATCAAACTTCTCATTCCTTCATCTCGATGCCGGCATCCCGCACCACCTGGGTCCAGTGTGCGACTTCGGATTTGATGATTTGACCGAATTCCGCGGGCGTCCCGCCGATCGGCTCCGCGCCCATTCGATCGATGGCCTCACGTATCTTCGGCTTCGCTAGTGCCCGGTTCACTGCCTCGTTCAGGCGCCGCACAATGGCGTCCGCCGTGCCATTCTTCACGGCAAAGCCCAGCCAATTTTCCGCCACCAAATCGGGAAATCCCTCCTCCACCGCGGTGGGGACATCCGGCAGTATTGGAATGCGATGCGGCGCGGTAACGGCCAGCGCGCGGAGCTTGCCTGACTGGATGAGGCCGATAACCGGCGTGATGGCGATGAACATGAATTGATTGGTGCCGTTGAGCAGATCCGCCGTCGCCTGGGGAAACTGCTGATAGGGGACGTGTCGCGCGCGCACGCCCGTTTGCTGCATGAACAATTCTGCGATGAGGTGGGAGGGTGAGCCATAGCCCGCCGAGGAAAACGCCAGCTCGTTTGGCCGGCTTTTGAGTAGCGCGACGAATTCGCCGATCGATTTGGCCGAAACCGACGGATTGACGACCAGCACATTGTAAGACGTCGAAAGCCGGACCACCGGCGCAAAGTCCCTGATCAAGTCATAGGGCATGTTCGCCAGCAGCGCCGGCGCGGCGGTGACAGGCGCGTTCATCAGATAGAGCGAATGGCCATCGGCCGCCTGCCGGAGAACCTCGCTGCCGGCGATCGTGCCGACCGCGCCGGGGCGATCTTCCACAGCGAACCGCCAGCCTTCGCTCTCCGACAGCTCAGTGGCAATCAGGCGGCTGACGATATCGGATGGCGTGCCTACCGAAAAAGGAACGAAAATGCGGATGACATTCGAGGGAAAGGTCTGCGCCGCGACCGCAAGGGCGGCGGCACAGGACAGCGCCAGCGCCGCAAACATCAGCACAAGGTTGCGCTTCACCATTGCCTCCTAGTGTCCCGATTCCGAAGTTCGCATGCTTTGTCGGCACGCTCATGCGAACTTTGGAATCAAAGGGTAGCCAATATATAATTCTAGTGCGGTTTCTGGATTTGAAGTTCCTATGGAGGTCACCGGCTGAACTGTAGGAACTTCAAATCCACCGCACTAGTGTCCCAACGAGTTGCCCGGCGTCAACCGGCGTGCCTGTGCGGCAAAGAACGATTTGATGTAGTGTGATCCTAAGGGATATCACATGCGACGGTGCGAATTCGTCACGCTGCTTGGCGTGACTGCCGACGAAGTGATCGGATGAACTGCGGCGGGCGGTTTAGATATAAATTATAAAGAGCTGGAGCTGATCATGCGTAAGCTTGCACTGGTGATTGCTTGCTTTGTCGGACTGATCGTGCCGGCCGCCGCCCAGAAGGCCGACATCGAGGCCGTCAATGCCAAGTGGGTGGCGTTTTTCAATAAAGGCGACTTCGATGGCCTCGCCTCGCTCTACACCGCGGACGCGGCCGCGTTTCCGCCCGGTGCTGCCATGGTGAAGGGCAGGGCGGCGATTGGCGCGATGTGGAAAGGCATGGCGGCGCTGGTCGGCGATCCGAAAGTCACGACGCTTGACGTCAAGCGATTGGGGCCTGCTGCGGTGCGCGAGATCGGGACCTTCAGCTTAAAGACCAAGGAGCCGACGCCGAAGGAAGTCACCGGCAAATACGTCGTGGTCTGGGAGAAGGTCGGCAAGGATTGGAAACTCGCCGCCGATATTTGGAACGAGGGCAAGTAGGCTCGCGCCTCGGCCGCGGCCTGAGCACCATTGGAACAAAGGTCCCGTGAGAAGTGCCGGTCGGCATTAATTTTCCGGCGCGATCAATATCCCTGCGCCGATGGCACCAGATACGCCTCTGCACGTTGAAACAGCAGGTCAACTATCCGGAGGTGAACGCGATGAAAGTCGTGACAATAAAAGTATTGGCAATAGTGGCTGCCGACATGTTGGTCGCTGGCACCAGCGCCTTTGCACAGCAGTCGTCTGCTGCCCGAGGCGAAGTGATGAACAGCGTTCCGGCCAACAGCCGAACGGTAACTGACTGGTACAAGCAGAACGTCTACGATCCGAAGGAACAAAAGATCGGACAGATCAAGGACGTCCTGGTCGGCCAGAATGGCCAGATCGAGGCCGCGATCGTCGGCGTGGGCGGGTTCCTGGGTGCTGGCGGAAAAGATGTAGCTGTGAGTTTCAACTCCATCAAAGCTACAAAAAAGAACGACAAAACCTACCTGACGCTCGACACCACCAAAGATGCGCTCAAGAACGCCCCGGGATTTAAATACGATAGACAAAGCACCACGTGGGTTTCCGATGACCGCACCGGCAAAACAAAAAGCTCAAGCCGGTAGTGCTTCAAAACTCCAGACCCCGGCCCCATAGGCCGGGGTTTCTTTTTGGCGTGTCAGTCGGCGTGTTATCAGTCGATGCGTCCGTCGCACGTCAAATGACACGTCCACAATGGTCGTTTTAACGATGGTTATTGCGCAGGCCGATGTGGCTGTCCGCTTATTGCAGCGGCGCGGGAACGTTCGTGGCAGCCGCGTGTTCCACGACTAGGAGGTTGTCCATGGATGAGAATCGGTTCGAAGGAACGGCCCGCAACGTCGGCGGGAAAGTGCAAGAAGGCCTCGGTCGCGCCACCGGCGACGTCAAGACAAAAACTGAGGGCATGATCAACCAGGCAGCTGGCGCTGCGCAAGATCTCTACGGCCAAACCGCTGACGCAGCCCGGCAAACTGCGACTACGGTTGACGGTTGGCTGCGGAACACGATCGAAACTCAGCCTTACACCGCTGCAGTCGTGGCGCTCGGTATCGGATGGCTGCTCGGTCGAATGCACCGGCCGCTTTAAAATTATCGCCATAAACCGGTTCTTGGGTCAATTACAGGGGAACCGATGGGCCGGTGCGGCGTTACTTTGGGCCTGGCTTAACAGTGTCATGACACGTCGGGCCATGGAGCTCCGCATCTGGTCGACCAGGCGGAGCTCCTTGCTTTTTAGCGGGGCGAACGCAGCATTGAGATCATTGCGCGTGACGAGTCAGCGGCGGGCGACTCGTGAAGAGGCAGACAATTTTCAGCGCGTTGCTGGACGTACATCTTTGCCGAACTTATTTTTTGTTTCGGCCTGCCTGCTGTAGTCAAAAACTGGGCGTGCACAGGCCATTTCTGTTCACCGTTCCCGTAACGATCTTGATGCAATGCACACCAAACGCGGGAACCATCAGGAACGCTGACCAGCACTCGAACGTTATTAGGCGGCGCCAAAACAATACGATGGCGCTGGAAAATAAGGAGACGGTTATGCCGTCGCTTCCAATTATTCTGTGGATTGGCGTTCCAGTCGTTCTAATCGGCGGTGGCTATTGGGTTGGTCACACTGCGCATTGGTTTTAATCCAATCAACAACACGTTTTGAAAACTAAAAGGAGATCAAAAATGCGTTTTCTGGCAATTGCGATAGCGGCAGCATTCGTCATGGCTGTACCTGCGGCTGCTCCGGTTAAGGCGGAGGAAACAACCATCATAAAGAAAGATCGCGATTTCGACCGCGATCGTGGAAAAGTGGTGATCAAGAAGAAGGAAGAACCACGCGAGAAGAAGGTCATCATCCACAAGGATGACTAACCTTCTCACGTGACGGAACTACAAAAGCCCGAGCATCGGCTCGGGCTTTTTTTACGTCATTACGAGGGAGGGATACAAAACACACGGCCGCTGCAGCCTGGGAAAGACACTGCTCAGGACCGCTGGAATAACAAGCCCTGCCGGGTGTTAGACTATGCGCGCGAACGCGATCGGCTGCTGTTGGCATTAATTCGGCCGCCATGACATTAGCTGCCATGACATCACGAACTCTCAAGCTCTTAATCGTTGTGCTCACCTTCACCGTCATCTTGTCGGTCCTGCTGGGATCGAGCGCCGATGCTGGCAACAAGGTAAAGCATTGGCACGCCGGCGTGCCGCGGACAGTTGTGGCGGGTAGCACGGCGCAGTACTGCCGCGGTGCGAATTTGTTCCATTGCGGCCCGATTTACAATTCCAATGACTATCTCGGCGACGATCCCGATCCGTTCATCCGGCTGATGATTCAGCGGGACCTCGGAATCAAATACGGCGGCGAGCAGTAGGCAGTAAGATCTTTGCCACGCACCGCCATCCGGCGCGTTTTAGACCACCGCGAAAATCGGCAGGCAGACGGGCCCAATTTTTTCCTTCAATTGAGCCATTTCGGAAAATTTTGATTTCCGAGCTGACCGCTTCCAGTCTGCTGGCTTAACCGGCTACGATGCAACTTCCTAAGCGCGGGAGCGGCAGTAGCGAATGACATGATGCGTTTGCGCAGCATTTCGACACGTCTTGCCATGCTCGTGATAATGGCCGCGGCCGCGCTTGTTTTGCGCTCCGCACCTGCCGCGGCTGCCGACCGCGCCATTGTGCTCGAGATCGATGGCGCCATTGGGCCGCCGCTCGCCGATTACATCGCGCGCGAGCTTACCGC
>JBASAH010000293.1:0-5009 GCA_049650505.1 Xanthobacteraceae bacterium | reverse complement strand
TAGCCGGCAACGCCGGCCTCGGCGATCGTCGGCAGATCGGGAAATGCCGGCGACCGGTGATCGCCGCTGACGGCCAGCGCGCGCACTGCGCCAGAGCGCGCAAACGGCGCGATCGAGTTGAGGCTTTCGAACATCAGCTGGACGCGCCCGGCCATCAGATCGTTGATCGCCGGCGCCCCGCCTTTATAGGGCACATGCACGATCTCGGTCCCGGTCATGAACTTGAACAGCTCGCCGCCGACATGGCCCGGCGAGCCATTGCTTGATGAGGCATTGAGAAGCTTGCCGGGATTCTGCTTGGCATAGTCGATCAGCTCCGCGACGGAATGGAATGGCGTCGCCGGCGACACTGCAAGCACAAACTGGCCGCGCGCCACCAACGCGATCGGCGCAAAATCGCGTTCTATCGTATAGGGCAGCGGCACAACCAAATGTCTGGTAATCGCCAGCGCGCCGATCGGCGCCAAGCACAATGTGTAACCATCGGGCGGCGACTTGGCGGTGAGATCGAGGCCGAGCGTGAGCGCGCCGCCGGGGCGGTCGTCGACCACGACTTGCTGATGAACCTCGTCCGTCAAGGCGGACGCGAGCACGCGGGCTAGTGTGTCGGTCGCGCTGCCCGCGGCCTGCGGCACGATCATGCGGATCGGCCGCTCGGGATATTGCGCGAACGCGCCAGTTGCGAACGCGCAAGCGATCAGCGCCAGTAAGGCACGCAGCACTCGGGAAGGCATGAGGGATTTCCGTTTAGGCGAAGGGACGCGCAGAATAGCTAGAGCAGAATAGTCATGACATAGCCCGTTGTCTTGGCTAACTATCGTGGTTGACAAGGAAAACCATGACTGCGTCAACGCCGCTCGATTTTGCCCCGCTGTTCACGCCCGGCCTGCCGCCGCCGGCGGCCAAGTGGACCGGTTTCGCCAAATACAATTTCATCGGCGGCCATAACGACGCCGAGCAGTTGCCGCTTGCTGCGCTGATCAAAGCGATGAACGACGTGTTGACGCGCGAGGGCGGTAACCTCGCCACTTACGGCCTTGCCAGCGGTCCGCTCGGCTATCGGCCGCTGCGCGAATTTCTCGCGCGAAAGCTCGAAAGCACCGCCGGCATTCGCTGTGATGCCGACGAGATTCTCATCACCTCGGGCTCCTTGCAGGCGCTCGATCTGGTGAACGGAATCCTCCTGAAACGCGGCGACACCGTCATCATCGAACAGGCGACTTATCAGGGCGCGCTGACGCGGCTGCAACGGCTCGGTGTCGAAGCGATCGGCATTCCGCTTGACGGCCAAGGCATGCGTATGGACGCGCTCGCCACCGCGCTCGAAGCGCTCAAGCGGCGTGGCGTGCAAGCGAAATACATCTATACGATTCCGACGGTACAAAATCCGACCGGCACGATCTTAACCGAAGCACGGCGGCACGAAATGCTGCGCCTTGCGGCGCAACACGGCGTGCCGATCTTCGAGGACGACTGCTATTCCGATCTGATCTGGGACGGCAAGCGGCCGCCGGCGCTTTATGCGATGAGCGGGCACGGCGGCGTCATTCATATCGGCTCGTTTTCTAAGTCTGTGGCGCCAGCGTTGCGCGTCGGCTACATCGTCGCGCCGTGGTCGCTATTGGCGCGCATGCTGCCGCTCAAGACCGACGCCGGTTCGGGTGCGCTGGAGCAGATGGTGCTGGGCGAATTCTGTCCGGCGCAGTTCGACACCCACGTGCCGGTTCTCACCAGCGCATTGCGCGCCAAGCTCGAAACCTTGATGGCGGCGCTGGACGAGCAATTCGGCACCGCAGCCGAATTCGAGGATCCCAAAGGCGGTATTTTTCTCTGGGTCAAATTACCGGATCAGGTCGACACCCAGAAGCTGTTCGCGCCCGCGCTTGCCGCTGGTATTGCCATCAATCCCGGCGCCGAATGGTCGACCGATAAAAGCTATGGCCGCAGCCGCACCCGGCTTTGTTTCGCCAACCCCTCGCCTGAGGCGATCCGCGCCGGCATCGCAGCGCTAGCCGAAGTGTGCCGGCGCGAATTCGGCGTGCCGGCGCGGATCGCCAATGTCGAGCGGGTGAGGGCGTAGGTTCAGAGGTCAGACGTCCGACATCTGTTTCAATGCGCCCGGATCTCGTCAAATTTCAGAGACGCGCGTTCAAACTTGTCATTGAACAGCCACATCGCATCGAGAATTTGACGAAACGTCGCCGAAGTCCTTGCTTTGTCGACATGCCCGAAGGTGAACATGCTGTTGTTGCGCAAATAGCCCATGATCGTCGGCTCGGAAATTTTGTAGCTCAACAAGTTTCCCGATCGAAGCGCAGCCCGCGTCGGGCTGGGGACAATCTGGATCAGCTCAAAGACCTTCATTTGGTCGATCGGATCAGGCAAAGCTTTCACGAGCGCCGGTATTTGCAGGAACAGATCGGCATGGGCGTTCATGAGTCCATCCCGCACCGCGGTCCAGTGATTGAACCGGTGATCGAGATTGCCGGCGCGCTTCTCTTCTTCGGTGTCGCGCGCAATAAGGGCAGGATCAAAGGCGGCAATCGCCCCTTTGATCGCCGCCCATTTCCTTTGGCCGATCTCATCTTCCGCTATCCCGGATTGCAGACTTCCCTTGTAGGAATTTGACCGCGCATTACCGATATTTTGATTGCCGTTGGTCTCGGCAAAGAACAGTCCGAGACTGATGCGGCCTGCCTCGCCGGCACTTGATGGATCGAGCCCCTTGGCTCTGGCAATTGCGGTCCCCAGATCGACCACGTCTTTAAATGGTGTGTCGGATTTTTGCGCGTAAGCGGGCGGCGCCTGCATGATGTTGAACAATGCGCCATACTTGTCGAGCAACGGCTCATTGTCGGCGTCGAAATAGGCCGGAGGAATTTTGAATTTGTTGAGCCTTCCGATTTTCGACGGCAGCGCGTCGGTAAGATCCTTGTATGTACTGAGCATGTCGTTGCGCGCGAGGTAGAGCGCCTGCCCCGGCAAGTTCGCGAGCGGTTGTTTTGAATCGATTTGCGTGCGGCGCTGCTGCAAGACCGATTTAAAACGGCTTACGGCTGCATTGTATGAATTCATAGCGCCGGATTGTGCCTCCGTCAGAACGAGAGCCTGACCGGCCGCGGGGGAGGTGAGGCCGATACGCGCAATGGCGCCGGTGACGAGCGAAACAGCGGTGAGGATCATGGCGATGCGCAATACCCTGATATTGACCATCGTCGTGGCCTTTCGTGTTCGACGCGACGGGCATTTTGCCGATGTGCTTTCGCGATTCGAAGGGCGAGCGATTCCTCGGTCCCAGGTTCCCATCTTACGGCCATAGGCGATACCATCGTTGCGGCGGATTTTAATTTTGCCACCGCAGGAGGCAGTATGCGCCGCTTTGGCCTGCTGATCTTGAGCCTCATTGTGGCTCTATCGCCGACCATCAGCCGCGCCGGCAGCTACCCTGATCGGCCGATCAGGCTGGTGGTCGGTTTCGGGGTTGGCGGGCCGACCGATATCCCGGCACGGTTCATCGCCGACAAGCTCAGCGAGGCGCTCGGCCAACGCGTCTTTGTCGAGAATAAGCCGGCCTCGGGCGGCATAGTCGCCACGCGTGACGTGATCGCGCGGCCGGCCGACGGGTATACGCTCCTTCTATGCACGCATTTTGAGCCGATCAACCTCGCCGCTTACAAAGATCCCGGTTTTAAGCTCAGCGATTTGGCGCCCATTTCCCTGATCGCCAGATATTACTACGGGCTTGCGCTGTCGAACGCGATTCCATCCACCGACATCCGCTCGTTCATCGCCTATGCCAAAGCGCATCCTGGCGAGGTGAACTACGGCACCGTCGGCTTTGGCTCAGCCCAGGAGATTCTGGCGCGACAGCTGGAGAAGCTCACCGGCATCACGATGAATCAGGTGCCATTTCGCGGCGGTGCGCAACCCGTGCAGGAGATCGTCGCCGGGCGCATTGACTTCTACACCGCGCCGCCGCTTGCCCTCATCACCCACTATCGTGACCAGCGCTTAAAAATAATCGCTGTCAGCAGTCCGGAGCGGTTGAACGTGTTGCCCGAGGTGCCGACATTGGCGGAGGCGGGTATCAATTTCATCCGCTCCGGTTGGCTAGGCATCTGCGCGCCGGCAGGCACGCCCGCCGCGATCATAGAGCTTCTCAATCGCGATATTGCGCCGATTGTCCACTCGCCCGATTATCGCGCATTGATCGAAAACGCGGGCTCGATCGCTGCGGCTTCGACGCCAGACGAACTAGCGATAATCATGCAACAAACGCTGGCCGAAGTGACGCCGACCATCGCCGAATTCCACTTGCAGCGAGAATAAGCGGCCGACGACGCTAAAACCCCTGCACCACCTCGGTGACGTGTTCCACGTCCGGCGGCGCGGCAAAGCAATGTGCGACCAGCTTGCGCCATTCCTGGAAATCCGCCGAGCCGCGAAAGTCGACCGTGTGGTTTTCGACCGTGTCCCAGCCGACAAACAAGCGATAGCGGCTCGGCTTCTCGGTCGAGCGGCGCAATTCCATGCTGCGGCAGCCCTTGGCGCGCTTAAAAAGCGGACGGCTTGCTTCACCCCGTTCTCGAATTCCGCTTCGGTTCCCGGCTTGACGTCGATCTGCGCGATTTCGGTGATCATCTTTGTTCTTCCCCTGTAATGGCGGTTGTGATGGTGGTTGTGATGGCGATCCTGGCACAGACCGCTCCATTCGAACGGTTTTATCATTGTCGCGGCGTGAACTCGGCTCATCTTTGCAATCGGCTCTTGCGCAGTACCGATGACTGGAATGCGCTTAAGCGGGCTTCCCTCCGGCTGTGCCGGCGCGCTAGTGTCCCGATTCCGAAGTTTGCACTTTTTGTCGGCACGCTCTCATGCGAAATTCGGAATCAAAGGGACCGTAGCAAATAACGTCGATCATGATGAGCCTATGCGTTAGGTGCTGTGGGTGCTGATGGGTGTGATGCCGAAGCCCTAGTGCGGTGGATTTGAAGTTCCTACAGTTCAGT
>JBASAH010000292.1:0-4068 GCA_049650505.1 Xanthobacteraceae bacterium | reverse complement strand
GCGCGATCGTAACCATCGCCTCGACGCGGGCGCTGATGTCGGAGCCCGACACGGAGTCCTATTCGGCAAGCAAAGGTGGATTGGTGGCGCTGACGCACGCATTGGCGATCAGTCTCGCGCCCGACGTGCGGGTCAATTGCGTCAGCCCCGGCTGGATCGAAACCAAGGACTATGCCGGTTTGCGGCGCAAGGACCACAAACAGCATCCGGCGGGCCGGGTTGGCAAGCCGGAGGACGTCGCGGAACTTGTCGGCTGGCTGCTCGACGCCGAACGCTCCGGTTTTGTTACCGGCGCCAACTTCGTGATCGACGGCGGCATGACGCGCAAGATGATCTACGAGGCGTGAAAGAGGGCGCACTGAGCTTGCGCCAGTTCAGATCGCCACTCCTTTCGGGGCCGTCTCGTCCAGGCCGATCTTGTTCATCTCGTGGTCTCATTCTCTCCTTCGTTTTATTATACTGGTATAGTCGATACGAGGGTTAGCGCATGATCTTCCGCCAGCTCTTCGACAGCGCCTCCGGAACTTACACCTATATCCTCGCCAGCCGGCCGGGCGGCGAGGCGCTGATTATCGATCCTGTTCTGGAGAAGGTGGAGCGTTATCTGCGGCTCATACGCGAGCTCGACTTGAAACTCGTCAAGGCCGTCGACACCCATCTGCACGCCGACCACATTACCGGGCTCGGCGCGCTCCGCGATCACACGCATTGCATAACGGTGATGGGCGAGCAGTCCCAGGCCGACGTCGTATCGATGCGGGTCGCGGAGGGCGATCGCGTCGAGGTTGAAGGCTTGCGCCTCGACGTGCTGTACACGCCAGGTCACACCGATGATTCATATTCGTTCCTGCTTCCGGATCGCGTGTTCACCGGCGATACGCTGTTGATCCGCGGCACCGGCCGGACCGATTTCCAGAACGGCGATCCGCGCGCGCAATATGACTCGATCTTCAACAAGCTATTGAAGCTGCCGGACGCCATGCTCGTCTATCCGGCGCACGACTATAAAGGCGACACCGTCTCCACGATCGGCGAGGAAAAGTTGTTCAATCCGCGACTCAGGGTGAAGTCGATGGATGAATACGCGGAGCTGATGAACAATCTGAAATTGCCAAACCCGAAGATGATGGATGTCGCGGTGCCGGCCAACATTCGGGTCGGCCTACATCAGGACGAAGTCGCGCGCAAAGGGTGGGCTCTGTCCGTTGGCGACGCAATGGCGCTGCGCGCTCGATCCGATATCGCGCTTATCGATCTGCGCGAAAAAAGCGAGCGCGAAAAGCACGGTGTCATTCCGGGGTCGCTGCACCTGCCCTATCCGCAACTGCCGAGCGAAATCGGCTCCGGCGGCATGCTGCATGAATTGGCGAGCCAGCCGGACAAACGGATCGTGTTCTATTGCGCCTTCGGCGAACGCTCGGCCATGGCGGTTCAGGCGGCACAGGACGCTGGCCTAAAGACCGCGTGTCACATTGCCGGCGGGATCGACGCCTGGAAGAAGGCAAACGGACCGCTGGTGCACTAAGTTTCGGTTTAATTTTTCGGCGCTTGCAGTCATCTTCGCACACGCACTCCCAAGCAAGTGTTATTATTTCTTCGATTTCGAACCCGCTGCCCTACACGCATAGCGACCATGCAGGGCGTGTTCATGAACATCGCCGCTGCAGCGCCTATACTTTCGCCGGCTGCATTCATGAGGTCATTCGATGGCACAACACCATTCTCTCAATCGCCGGACGATGCTCGCCGGCGGTGGCGCGCTTTTCTTTGGCGCGGCATTCGGGCCCGCAGCGTTGCACGCCCAGAGTAATAGCGATGGCAAGATTCCAATCGGAACCGTCGGCGCCGGCCATATCGGCGGCACGATCGGCGGGTTATGGATCAAGGACGGCCATAAGGTCCTGTTCTCGTCGCGCCACCCCGAGGAATTAAAGGAACTCGTGGCGGGCTTCGGACCATTGGCGCAGGCAGGCACTGTCGACCAGGCAATCGCGTTCGGCGATGTTGTGTTGGTCACCGTACCGTACGGTGCGCTGCCGCAGCTCGGCCGCGACCATGCAGCGGCGCTGAAGGGCAAAATCGTCCTCGACACCTGCAACGCCGTTGCCGCGCGCGATGGCGCGGTCGCCGATGAAGTTGAAGCGAACGGTATCGGCGTGACCTCGCAGAAATACCTGCCGGGAACGCGGCTTGTGCGCGCTTTCAACACGATGTCGTACAAGGTGTTTGCGAACGAGGCGAACCGTCCCGATCCGAAGCTCGCGGTCCCGATCGCCGGCGATGATGCCGAGGCGGTGCAGGTCGCGGCGGCATTGGTGCGTGGCGCCGGCTTTGACCCGGTCATCGTCGGCAAGCTCGCAGACGCGAAGTTGTTTCAGCGCGGCGGGCCGGGTTACGGGCAGCAGGTCAGCGCAGTCGAGCTAAAGCAGAAATTGTCGCTGTCGCAATGACGCTGGAGACGACCGCCGGCAGCGGCGGGATGGCATTGCTGCAACGCTGGATCGCCCGCGCGGTGCCGGCGACGCCGCAAGAGCGCGCCGCCGCGTTGTGGTCGTTCGGCTATTTTTTCACGCTGCTCGCCGGATATTACGTGCTCCGCCCGCTGCGCGATCAAATGGCGATTACCGGCGGCGTGCGTAATCTGCCGTGGCTGTTCACCGCTACATTTGTCACGCTGCTCTTGGCGCAGCCGCTCTATGGCATGCTCGTTGCCAAGCTGCCGCGCGCCCGCTTCATCCCGATCGTCAATCATTTCTTTGTCGCCAATCTGGCTCTGTTCTGGCTGTTCCTGACGTTGCAAATCGACACCGCGCTCGTCGCCCGCATGTTTTATGTTTGGGTGGCTATATTCAGCCTGTTTTCCGTTGCGGTGTTCTGGTCGTTCATGGCCGACATATTCACGGCCGACCAGGGCAAGCGGCTATTCGGCTTTATCGGCGCCGGTGGTACCGCCGGCGCGCTGCTCGGACCGGTCCTTACGATTTGGCTCTCCGGCCCGCTCGGTCCGATCAATCTTTTGATCGTAGCAATGATCCTGATCGAGGCTGCGGTATTTTGCGTCTGGCGCCTGGAACAGGCCGCGACTATCCGCGAAGCCGGACGCGCGCGTGAGGAGCGGCTCGGCGGCGGCGCCTTCGCGGCGCTGCCCGAGCTCATTCGTTCGCCTTACCTCATCGGCATTGCAGCGTGGATCACCTTGCAATCGTTCTGCGCGACGATGCTTTATTTCGAGCAAATCCACTTAGTGGCGGCCGAGGTGCACGATGCCGGCGTGCAAACCCGGATCTTTGCCGCGATCGATCTCGCGGTGAATTTGCTCACGCTTGCGACGCAGCTCCTTGCGACCGGGCAATTGCTCAAGCGTTTTGGCACCGGAGTTGCTGCGGGAGCGCTCCCTGCCGTCTACGTTGCCGGCTTTATCGCCCTCTTTCTTGTACCGACGCTCGCAGCGGTTCTGGCGCTTCAAGTGGCGCAGCGCTGGCTTCACTTCGCCTTCGCCAATCCTGCCCGCCAGGTGTTCTATACGGTGTTAGGCCGCGAAGAGAAATATAAGGCCAAGAACCTGATCGACGTCGTCATCTATCGCGGCTCTGACGCGCTCTACGGCTGGGTATTCGACAGCTTGCAGATTTTGGGGCTGAAACTCGCTACGATCGCGCTTGTGGCAGTGCCCGTATCGGTTGTTTGGTTGATCTTGTCGGCAATATTGGGACGAGCGCAGGAAAACCGCGCCAGGCTCGCCGAAGCCCCCGCCAACCCTGGCTGATACAATGCGCTCATTGACCCGACGCCATTTCGCGATTTTGCCGGCCGCCGCATTGGCCGCGGAAACAGCAAGCTCGGCTTTCCCCGCTTTCGCGCAATTCTCCTTCGCTCAGTCCTCGGCGTCGCTGATCACGCGGCCGATCCCCGCGACCGGCGAGCCTGTGCCGGCGGTCGGGCTTGGTACCGCGTCGGTCTTCGACACTGCTGATGCCACGACCCGGCAAAAAGCGCGTGCGGTCGTGCAAGCGCTCATCGATAATGGCGGGAAGCTGATCGACACCGCCTCGACCTATGGCGATGCCG
>JBASAH010000291.1:0-14363 GCA_049650505.1 Xanthobacteraceae bacterium | reverse complement strand
GCGGCAACGATGGCGGTGAAGCTGTCGCCGATGAAAATGCGTCCTTCAGAACCTTGCAGGAACGATTTGCCCGCCGCTTGCCCAAACTGCCGAGGCAAGTGGGCACGGTTCGGGGTTCGTTCGGGCTGATTGAGGCCGGAACTTCATTGGAGGAGGTGCAGCCTTGATGCTGGTTTTTCGCTACTTTGTTTGGAGCGGGCGATGGGATTCGAACCCACGACCCCAACCTTGGCAAGGTTGTGCTCTACCCCTGAGCTACACCCGCATCCGAGAGGGTAAGGCGGTCATCGGCATAACTTAGGCATGACCGGCACCGCGGCCAAGCTATGCCAAAGAGCAGATGGCTTGGCAACTGCGGCTGCCAGGCTTTGCAACCGCGGCGATCCGGCATTATCAAGCTGGCTAAAGCGAGATGATTTTGGTTGAATCGGCATTTCACTTTAGCTTGTTGTTTGAGCATGATCTTTTCCGACCTGCCTTCGCCCGCCGAAGCATCGAACGAAACCATAAATCGGTGCCTGGGCTTCGCGCAGGCGGGAAGCCGGTATCCACTTTTCGGGATCATGCTCTGATGCCCGCCACGCCGGACGAACTCTTCGCCTATCTGAACGCGTTGGGCATTGCCCACAAGACCGTCACCCATGCCGCGGTGTTCACGGTCGAGGAAGCGCGCGAATTGCGCGGCGCGATCTCCGGCGGGCACACAAAGAATCTGTTTCTGCGCGACAAAAAAGGCGCGCTTTATCTCTTGGTCGCGCCCGAAGACGCGGCCATCGAGCTTCGAGCGCTGCACCGCGTGCTCGGCGCGTCGGGACGCTTCTCGTTCGGCTCGGCCGAGCTGATGCAGGAAGCGCTCGGCGTTGCGCCGGGCTCGGTTACGCCCTTTGCCGTCATCAATGACAAGCAAGCGCGCGTGACGCTTGTTATCGACGCCGCGCTGATGACGAATGACATGTTGAATTTTCATCCACTGGTGAATACCGCGACGACGAGCATCTCACGCGACGGGCTACTGAAGTTCTTGGCGGCCACCGGCCACGCACCCCGGATCGAGCCGCTCTCAGGCGCGATGGCGTGAAAAACCGGATTGCATTCAGGGGTTTTCTTCCCATCTAATCAGTCAGATCGGGGTCAATCTTGCGCGCCCGGGCAACCCGGGCAAGTTTGGACAGAAGACGAGCAGAATACGACATGTTGCAATCAGCCGGAACGACGACTGCGGAAGCGTTGGTCAAGGACACGACCACGCAAGCCTTTGTCAAAGACGTCATTGAAGAATCGAAACGCCAACCGGTCCTGGTCGATTTTTGGGCGGAATGGTGCGGACCTTGCAAGCAGCTGACGCCTGTTCTGGAAAAGGCGGTGAAGGCGGCCAAAGGCAAGGTCAAGCTGGTCAAGATGGACATCGATAAGCACCCGGCGATCCCGGGGCAGATGGGCATCCAGTCGATCCCGGCGGTGATTGCTTTCGTCAACGGTCAGCCAGCCGATGGCTTCATGGGCGCGCTGCCGGAGAGCCAGGTCATCGCTTTCCTGGAACGGTTGACCAAAGACCGCATCGGCGGTGAAGCGAAAGATCTGGTGGAAGCGGCCGACGCCGCGCTCGCTGCCGGTGATGCCGCCAGCGCGGCGGACATCTATGCGCAAATCCTCGCCGAAGACAGTTCCAACGTGCCGGCCCTTGCCGGTTTGGTGCGCTGCTACGTGCAGACCGGCGCGCTCGACAAAGCGCGGCAAACCCTGGCGATGATTCCGAGCGGCAAACAAAACGATGCCGCAGTGGCGGCGGCGCGCGCCGCGCTCGAACTCGCCGAACAGGCCAAGACCGTTGGACCGATCGGCGAGCTTGAACAGAAGGTCGCCGCCAATCCGCTCGACCATCAGGCGCGGTTCGATCTTGCGCTCGCGCTCAACGGCAAAAGCCGCCGGCTTGACGCGCTCGAACATTTGCTCGCAATCGTGAAACGCGATCGCAAATGGAACGATGACGGCGCGCGCAAGCAGCTCGTGCAGTTTTTCGACGCATGGGGTCCGACCGATGAAGCGACTATCGAAGGACGCAAGCGCCTGTCGTCGATCCTGTTCGCCTAAAGCATGACCGGTCTCGTATGATTGCCGAGACCGATCATGCCCAGATTGGTAGTGTCGATACCGTGACGTTCGGTGCCGTCGCAGGCTGGAGTGCGACATGCCGATGAACGCAATCTACGAAGGACCGAGCGCGCTTCCCGAGGTCATTCCGGTTTTTCCGCTGGCCGGTGCACTGTTGCTGCCGCGGGGCCAGATGCCGCTCAACATTTTCGAGCCGCGCTATCTGGCAATGATCGAGGATGCCTTGCGCTCTCCGCATCGCCTGATCGGCATGATTCAGCCCGATCCGGCACATCCGGGCCCCGATCAAACCAAGCCGAATTTGTTCCGGGTCGGTTGCGTCGGCCGCATCACCCAATTCGCCGAAAGCGGCGACGGCCGCTATCTGATCCAGCTCACGGGCATTGTCCGGTTTCGCCTCGAGCAGGAATTGCCGGTGAGCACGCTGTATCGGCAATGCCGCGCGACCTATCGGCCATTCGGCGATGATTTCATCGCGCGCAAAGGCGAGGAAAAGGTGGACCGCAAGGCGCTTTTGCGCGCGCTCACCGCGTTCCTCAAGGCCAATGATCTCAAAGCGGATTGGGAAGGCATCCAGAATGCGCCCAACGAGGCTTTAGTGAATGCATTGGCAATGATGTCGCCTTACGATGTCGCCGAGAAACAAGCTCTGCTGGAGGCGCCCGATCTCAAGACGCGCGCGGAAATCCTGATCGCGGTCACCGAGATCGAGCTTGCCAAGAGCAAGACGCCGGGCGAAACATCGTTGCAATAACTCAGTTCGCCCGCAACAAGCGCGCGGTGAAATTTTCCTGACAGAGCGGAGTCCTCAATGTCCAGCCCTCCTTCCGACCGCCCGGCCGAGAGTGTCGATCCTAAATTGCTGGAAATACTGGTGTGCCCGCTGACCAAGACGCCGCTCGAATACGATGCGCAGAAACAGGAATTGATCTCGCGCGCGGCGAAACTCGCTTATCCCATTCGCGACGGCATTCCGATCATGCTGCCCGAGGAGGCGCGGCGGATCGATTGACCACAGTCCCTCTCTCCGCTTGCGGGGAGAGGTGAACGCTAGCTGCCATGAGCGGGGAGTCATTTCCATGATCAAAGTCTGGGGCCGCAACACCTCCTCCAATGTGCAGAAGGTTATGTGGGCGATCGGCGAGATCGGCTTGCCGCATGAACGCATCGATGTCGGCGGCGCGTTCGGCAAAAACCGCGAGCCGGCCTATCTCGCTATGAATCCGAACGGCCTCGTGCCGACGCTCGAGGAGGAAGATGGCTTCCTGTTATGGGAATCCAACACGATCGTTCGCTATCTCGCCGCCAAACAAAAAGCAGGAGGCCTGGAGCCGGCGGATTTGCGCACGCGCGCCTTGGCTAGCAAGTGGATGGATTGGCAGCTCGCGGTGGCCGGTCCGGCGATCTTCGCATGTTTCTGGGGCCTTATTCGCACGCCGGCGGACAAACGCGATCATGCGGCAATCGAAGAATCAAAAAAGAAGACCACGGCGGCGATGACCATCATGGATCAGCAGCTGGCCAAGACGCGCTATCTCGCCGGCGATGATTTCTCTTATGGCGATATTCCAGTCGGCATCATCGCCTATCGTTATCGTCAGCTGGTCCCGGAGCGGCCAGCGCTGGCCAATTTCGAACGCTGGTATGGCGCGATCTCGTCGCGGCCGGCCTTCAAAGATCATATCGCCGCGGTGCCGCTCACCTAGCTTCGTTACTCCGCGGCCGCGCGTGCGCCGCCGGAATGCGCGGCGACGATGTAATCCATTGCCGCCTGCACGCCGCCCTTTTTGTACGGGATGCCGGCGAGGCCGAGTGCCATTTCGGTCGAGGCGAGCGCACCGACCTGCCAGCCGTCATTGACATCGCCGAGATGACCGATCCGGAAATATCGCTTGGCATAGGGGCCGAAGCTCGCGCCGAACGAAATATTGAACGCATCAAGCGCCAGATTGCGAAACGCATCGGCATCATGGCCGTCGGGCAGCAGCACAGCGGTGACGGTGGGCGAGTAATATTTCGGATCGCGGCAAAGGATTTCGAGGCCCCAGGCGCGCACCGCGCGGCGCGTTGCCTCGGCCAGCCGCGCATGGCGCGCGAACACGTTATCGAGACCTTCCTCGTGCAGCATCTCGATCGAAACCGCGAGTCCCTGCAGCATTTGTGTCGCCGGCGTGTAAGGAAAGAAGCCGATCTTGTTCATGGTCAGCATTTCGTCCCAGGCCCAGAACGATTTCGGCAGCTTCGAGGACTTCGCGGCCGCGAGCGCCTTGTCGCTGATCGCATTGAACGACATGCCGGGCGGCAACATCAGGCCTTTCTGCGCGCCGCCGACTGTGACATCGACGCCCCACTCATCGTGCCGATAATCGGTGGAGGCGAGCGACGATATGGTGTCGACCATGAGCAGCGCAGGATGACCTGCGGCGTCGATCGCTTTGCGGATCGGTTCGATGGGGGACAGACAGCCAGTCGCTGTCTCGTTGTGCAGCACGCAGACCGCCTTGATCTCGTGCGCCTTGTCCTTGCGCAGATAGTCCTCGATCTTCGCCGCGTCGGCGCCGGTGCGCCAATCGCCAGGAATGAACTCTGGCCGCAGCCCAAGTTTCTGCGCCATCACTTTCCATAACGTCGCGAACTGACCGGTCTCGACCATCAACACGCGATCGCCCGCGGAAAGCGTATTGACCAGCGCGGCTTCCCAGGCGCCGGTGCCGGTCGCGGTGTAAATGATCACCGGGTTGGTGGTCTTGAAGATCGTTTTGATGCCATCGAGACAGCGCTTGGCCAGTTTGGCGAATTCCGGCCCGCGGTGATCGATAATCGGCGTATCCATGGCCCGCAGCACGCGGTCGGGCAGCGGTGTCGGCCCTGGAATTTGCAAAAAGTGACGCCCCACGGCGCGCGACGAATTCTGCGGCATTTTCGGTACTCCTTCGGACGGGTAGGCCGAGCCTGGGGGCGCGCGTCCGTGGCGCTCGCGGCTTGTCGCGTTGAATAACGAATGCGACATTCCGGTCAAGCCCGAACCTCTGTGATGCATGCTGCGCTGATACGCGCGGGCAATCGGCCGAGGAATTCAAGGAGACATTCTTGCCGGCACGGCTATTGCCCGCGCTCGAAAGAACGCTCGAACGGCGGCTCAAGGCGGAGCAAGCCGGCGAGGTTCACTTCGATGCCTTTACCCGCGGCCGCTACGCGACCGACGCGTCGCATTATCAGATCATGCCGGTCGGCGTGGTCGCGCCGCGCTCGATCGAGGATGCCGAACGCGCGCTCGCAATTTGCCGTTCGGAGGGTGTCGCCGTAACGGCGCGCGGCGGCGGCACCTCGCAGGCCGGCCAGACCGTCAACCATTCGCTGATCGTCGATTGCTCGCAATATCTCAACCGGATCGTCGAAATCGATGCCGCCGGCCGGCGCTGCGTGGTCGAGCCGGGTATCGTTCTCGACGAGCTTAATCGCGCGCTCAAGCCGCACGGCTTGTGGTTTCCGGTCGATATTTCCACCGCGTCGCGCGCCACGATCGGCGGGATGGTCGGCAACAATTCCTGCGGCGCGCGCTCACTGCGCTATGGCAACACACGCGAAAACGTTGTCTCGATCGACGCCGTCCTCGCCGACGGCACGCGGGCGCATTTCGGCCGCATGGGCGAAAGCGGCGTTAATGTGCCGCCCGCGCTTGTTCGCGATCTTGTTGCGATTGCCAGCCGCGAAGCTCCCGAAATCGAGCGGCGCCTTCCAAAGGTGCAGCGCCGTGTCGGCGGCTACAATCTCGACGCCATCGTTCCCGGGCGCAACGACATCAATCTGGCGCATCTCCGGGTCGGTTCGGAAGGCACGCTCGCCTTTTCGACCGGCGTGGAATTGAAGCTCTCGCCGCTTCTTGGCCGGCGCGCGGTCGGTGCCTGCCATTTCGGCAGCTTCCATGAGGCGATGGCTGCGGCGCAGCACATCGTCAAACTCGGGCCGATCGCCGTCGAGCTGATCGACCGCACCATGCTCGGCCTTGCCCGCGCCATCGCCATGTTCAAACCGACGGTCGACGCATTCCTGCGCGGCGATCCGGAGGCAATTCTGTTCGTCGAATTCGCCGAAGACGACGATGAAAACGCACGCCGCCTGAAAGCGCTCGGTGCGCTGATCGGCGATCTCGGTCTGGCATGGGACAAAACCGGCGCCAAATGGGGTGGCGTCATCGAAGTGCTCGATCCAAAGCTGCAAGCGGCAATCGGCGAGGTGCGCACCGCTGGCTTGAACATCATGATGTCGATGAAGGAGGAGGGCAAACCGATCTCCTTCGTCGAGGATTGTGCCGTGCCGCTCGAACATCTCGCCGACTACACGGCGCGGCTGACCGAGATCTTCGAGGAAAACGGCACGCGTGGAACCTGGTATGCCCACGCCGCGGTAGGCTGCCTGCACGTGCGGCCGGTGCTCAATCTGCGGCTCGACAAGGACGTGCGCACCATGCGCGCCATCGCCGAACAAGCCTTCGCCATGGTGCGCGAGTATAAAGGCTCGCATTCCGGCGAGCACGGCGACGGCATCGTCCGCTCGGAATTTCACGAGAAGATGTTCGGCCCCGAATTGGTGCGCGCCTTCGCGGAGGTGAAGGACCGGTTCGATCCGCAGAATCTTCTCAACCCGGGCAAGATCGTTCGCGCGCCGCAATTCGACGATCGTAGCTTTTTCCGTTACGGCCCCGGTTATCGCAGCGAAGTGACCGCGACCGCGCTCGATTGGTCGGTTTATCCGGGCGCCGGTGGCGGGTTCCAGGGCGCGGTTGAAATGTGCAACAACAACGGCGCATGCCGCGCGCTCGCAGGCGGCGTGATGTGCCCGAGCTACCGCGTCACCCGCGACGAACGCGACGTGACGCGCGGGCGCGCCAACACGCTTCGCCTCGCCATCACCGGCCAGCTCGGACCCGACGCCCTCACATCGGAACAAATGGCGGAGACGCTGAAGCTTTGCGTGTCATGCAAAGCGTGCCGGCGCGAATGTCCGACCGGTGTCGATATGGCGCGGATGAAGATCGAAGTGTTGCGGGCACGGGCGCAAAGATTTGGCTTGTCGCTGCATGACCGGCTGGTCGGCTATCTGCCACGCTATGCGCCCTACGCGACGCGGCTGCCGTGGTTTTTCAATCTGCGCGACCGCGTTCCGGGCGCGGCGACGCTCTCCGAGGCGATTGCGCAGTTCAGCGCCCGCCGTCCGCTGCCGAAATGGCGGCGCGATCATTTCCGGCGGGATAAACTCCCGTCCGCATTGACCGACGACCGAAGAGGCAGGGAAGTGGTCGTCTTCGCCGACACCTTCAATCGTTATTTCGAACCCGAAAACATCGATGCGGCCATCGCGGTGCTCGCAGCCGGCGGCTACGAGATTCATTTCGCGACGCCGAAGGACGGCGCAAGGCCGCTCTGTTGCGGCCGCACATTTTTGGCAGTCGGCAAAACCGATGAAGCGCGGCGCGAAGCGGAACGCACCCTGGCGGCGCTAGCGCCGTACGTCGCGCGCGGATTGCCGGTGATCGGGCTCGAGCCTAGCTGCCTATTCACATTTCGCGATGAGATTCCGACGCTCGTGAAAAGTGACGCGGCAAGCCAAGTCGCAACACAGGCCGCGAGCCGGGCCGTGCTGCTTGAGGAATTTCTGGTCAGCGAAGCCGCCGCCGGAAAGCTCGACATCAAGTTCTCACCCGCTAAGCGGCGCGTCTTGCTGCACGGTCATTGTCACCAAAAATCATTCGGGGCAATGAATACAGTCGAAACCGCCCTACGTCTCGTTCCCGAGCTCGATCTGACGACAATCGAATCGAGCTGCTGCGGCATGGCCGGCGCGTTCGGCTACGATGCCGAGACGATCGAGATTTCGCGCGCGATGGGAGAACTGTCGCTGTTGCCGGCAGTCCGCAAGGCGCCCAGCGACACCGTTATCGTCGCCGACGGAACCTCGTGCCGGCAACAAATTCGCGACTGGACCGGCCGCCACGCGATGCATGCCGCACGCGTGCTCGCCGGCGCTCTCGCATGAAGACTTCGGAAAAGATCATACTCAAGTACAAAAGCTGTTATTACGCCTCCCGCTCCAGCGCGCTCTCATGCCAACGGCGCAGCGTCAAATAATTGAGCAGCGCAAGCGCATAAAAGATCGCGATGCCGGCGACCGACAGCAGCAGCAGCGCCGCGAACATGCGCGGGATATTGAGGCGATATCCGGATTCGGCGATGCGGTAAGCGAGCCCGGAGCCGGCGCCCGCCGAGCCGGCGGCGATTTCCGCCACCACCGCGCCGATCAGCGACAGTCCGCCGGCAATCCGCAATCCGCCAATGATGTAGGGCAGCGCCGAAGGCAGCTTGAGGTGCCAGAGCAGCTGGCGGCGCGAGGCGCCGTACAGCGTGAACAGGTCGGCGAGATTGCGGTCCACCGAATGCAGCCCGAGCGTCGTGTTTGCCAGGACCGGAAAGAACGCCACAATCCAGGCGCAGGCCAAGACCGCAAGCGGCTGCGGCAGATAGATCAGCAATAGCGGCGCGATCGCAACGATCGGCGTCACCTGCAGGATCACGGCATAGGGATAAAGCGAATATTCAAGCAGGCGCGATTGGTTGAACAGCACCGCCAGGCCGACCCCGCCGAAAGCGGCGAGCAAAAAGCCTTCGACGGTCGTCGCCAGCGTGACCACAAGCGATTGCGACAGCAATTCCCAGTCGTCGATCAGCGTGCGCAGGATCAAGCTGGGGCTCGGCAGTATGTAAGGCGGGATTTTGTTGACCCGTACGATCGCTTCCCAGAGCAAAAGCCCAAATGCGAGCACGACAATGGGTAGCGCGATGCGCAGCAGGCGATCGTACCGCTCCTGGATTGGCGCTGCAGCTTTCACGGCCGGTCCCCCGGCCGATCGTCTCCAACCATGGCCTGCGCCAGTGCCGCCGAGGTGCGGCGGCACAATGCGGCATATTCGGCCGAAGTGCCGAAATTGTTGTCGCGCGGATATGGCGCGTCGATTGCGAGCTCGGTAGCGATCCGGCCGGGGCGAGCGCTCATCACCAGGATGCGGCTCGACAGATAGACCGATTCGAAGACGGAATGCGTGACGAAGACAACCGTCGTGCCGGTCGCCTGCCATGCCTGCAGCAGATCGTTATTGAGCTTGAAACGCGTGATCTCGTCGAGCGCGGCGAACGGCTCGTCCATTAAGAGAAGCTCCGGCTCGGTGACGAGCGCGCGCGCAATCGAGACCCGCATGCGCATGCCGCCGGACAATTCGCGCGGATAGGCTTGGGCGAATTTGCCGAGGCCGACGCGCTCGAGCGCCGCCGCGACTCGCGACGCAACGCTTGCCGCCGCCACGCCTTTGAGTACGAGCGGCAGCGACACGTTGTTGAAGACGCTGGCCCAGGGCATCAGCGTCGGGTCCTGAAAGACAAAGCCAATACGGTTTGCCTCGCCGGCGTGCATTGATGGGTCCGGCCATTCGACGCTGCCATGGCTCGGCGCGGTCAAGCCGGCGATGATGCGCAGCACCGTCGATTTGCCGCAACCGGAGGGTCCCAGCAGCGACAGAAATTCACCGCGGCGGACGTTGAAATCGAGATTTGCCAGCGCCAGCGTGCCGTTCGGGAAGGTCTTGCCGACGCCGTGCAGCGCGAGCAGCGAAGTCGAGGTTTGCAGTGCGGTCGCTGGCGGCATCGGCAATTTATCGCTTTGGCCGCAGATCGAGCCCGACCTTCTTGTCGACGAATTGCAGCGTGTAGCCCTTGCGGTAATCGAGGTTCGATTTCGCCACGCCGGCTCGCACCATTTTGTCGAAAAAATCTTTCATGCGCGCATCGGTCATGGCGCCAATGCCGAGCGTGAGCGCGTCTTCGGAATCGGCGATGCCGTATTTTTTCATGGCGTTGACGCAATAGGCCAGCAGTTCATCGGTCATTTCCGGGTTCTGTTTTTTGATCGACGCGTTGGCGGCGCGGTTGTCGCCGTACAGATAGTTGTACCAGCCGACGGTGGAGGCATCGACAAAGCGCTGGACGAGATCCGGCTTTTTATCGACGAGGTCGCGCCGCGTCTCGATCAGCGTCGAGTAGGCGGAGAAGCCCTGATCGGCGAGCAGGAACACCTTGGGCGTGAAATTGGCGGCCTTGGCGATGGCGAACGGCTCCGACGTCACATAGCCCTGCACCGCGCTTCGTTTATTGGCAAAAAACGGCTGCGGGTTGAACGTGTAGGGCCGCACCTGCGCATCGGTAAAACCGTAATCCGCCTTGAGCCACTGGTAATAGGTCGCCACGCCTTCTCTGGAGATGAGCAGCGTCAGCTTCTTTAAATCCGTGAATTTCTCGATGCCCTGATCCGGATGCGCGATCAGCACCTGCGGATCCTTCTGAAACAGGGCGGCGACCTCGATGGTTGGCACGTTTTGCTCGACTGCGTCGAATGCTTGGAGCGTGTTGGCGCTGAGAAAAAAATCGATTTTGCCGACCGGCAGCAGGATGCGGTTATTGACGTTGGGCCCGCCCGGCACAATGGCGACGTCGAGGCCATATTTGCGATACGTGCCGTCCGCCAGCGCTTGGTAAAATCCGCCATGTTCGCCTTCGGCGACCCAATTGGTGCCGAACGAGACTTTGTCCAAAGCCTGAGCCAAGGCGAAGCTGGCTGCTGCGTCCGCAAGCGCAATCCCAAGCGCAAGACGACATGCAAGACCCACCAGCCGGCTCATCAACATAGGCATCAACGCCATCAATTTGCTCCTCTGCGCCGGGGACGCGACAATAGAGCAAGCCCACACTAAAGTCAGATTCCATAACGAGCGACGAGTGAACTCCATGGCGCTGCCCAAGCGCGAGTGGCTGGATATGACCTGGCAAGACATCGCCGGCGCCGCGACGGCGCGCTGGATTGCGGTGCTGCCGTTGGCCGCTATCGAGCAGCACGGGCCGCACCTGCCGCTCGGCGTCGATAGCTACATCGCCGATGCGTATCTCAAGCAAGTGCGCGAGATGCTCCCCGAAAATCTTCCCGTCACTTTCCTTCCGACGCAGCGCGTCGGCATTTCGACCGAACACCTGGCCTATTCGGGAACACTCAGCCTCTCGGCCCAGACCGCGGTCGCTGCCTGGACCGAGCTAGGCGAGAGCGTCGCGCGCGCCGGGTTGCGCAAGCTCGTTCTTGTCACCAGCCACGGCGGCAACGTCGCCGCAATGGAATTGGTCGCGCGCGATCTGCGCGCGCGGCACGGCATGCTGGCGGTGACGGTCGGCTGGCACCGCTTCGGTTATCCTGACGGCGCTTTCTCGGGCGAGGAAAGAAAGCACGGCATTCACGCCGGCGACATCGAGACGTCGCTGATGCTGGCGGCAATGCCGAATACCGTCCGCATGGACAAGGCGGCGCGCGCCACGCCAGAGACCATCGCCATGGCGCAAGAGTTCAGATGGCTCGGCGCTTATCGGCCCGCGGGCTTCGCCTGGATGACGCAAGACCTCAATCCGACCGGCGCCGTCGGCGATGCGACCCTGGCAAAGGCCGAAAAGGGCGAAGCGGCCTTGGCGCAGGGCGCGCAGGCATTCGTTGAATTGTTGCGCGAGATCGACCGCTTCGATCTATCGCGGCTGCGCGAGGGGCCGCTCGCGAGCAAATAGAGCGATCCAGCGATGTTGCCCCGCCCCGCCATCGCGGGGCAGGCCATCACGCGGCGAGTCTGACGTATTCGAAATCGCCGGGCTTATTGTCGATGCCGATGCGCGGCGGCGCGATCCAGCCGGCGAACTTGCCCGGCTCGAGGACCTGTTTCATCAGGCTGCCGATAAAGTCGCCATCGTCCTTCGACGGCAGCCACTGCTGCTTGTCTCTATTCCAGGTGGTCTCGTCGATCAGCTTGCCGGCGGGCGTCGCTTTGACGTCCTTGAATTCGCCGATCTGGCGATGGAAACCGACATGCGGCAGCTCGAAGTTAAACTCGACGCCGGTCTTGGCGATGATCTTGTTCCAGCGATCGAGCCCGCGCTGGCAATCGGCGGTGTAGTCATCGCGCAGTCGCATATTGATCGCAGTCAGCGCCGGCTCGTCGACCCGCTTGATCTCGCCGTCGACAAGCTTGAGCACCGGATAGGTCGAATTTTCCAGGCGATGATCGTCGTCGATCTTGGTTTCCTGGAAACGGCCTTTCAGTCCCGCGCTGAACGTATTCGCCGCGTTGGTCGAGACCTCCGAGCCGAATAGATCGAGCGAGAGCGAATAGTGCAAATTGAGCTTCTTCTGAATGGTCGGCAGGTCGATCACGTCAAGCGCGCGCGCCTTGTCGATGTCGGTGGGATCGTCGATCCCGGCCGCTTTCATCGCCTCGCAGGTGCGCTGAATGGTGCGGCCCACGCCCGTCTCGCCAACGAACATATGATGCGCTTCTTCCGTCAGCATGAAGCGGCAGGTGCGCGACAGCGGGTCGAAGCCCGACTGCGCCAGGCTTTCGAGCTGCATTTTGCCGTCGCGGTCGGTGAAGAACGTGAACATGTGAAACGACAGCCAATCGGGCGTCGCTTCGTTAAACGCGCCGAGCATGCGCGGCTTGTCGGCATCGCCCGAGCGGCGCTGTAGGAGTTCGGCCGCTTCCTCGCGGCCGTCGCGGCCGAAATACTTTTGCAGAATATAGACCATCGCCCAGAGGTGCCGGCCTTCTTCGACATTGACCTGGAAAACATTGCGCATGTCGTAAAGCGACGGCGCCGTCTTGCCGAGGTGGCGCTGCTGCTCGACCGACGCCGGCTCGGTGTCGCCCTGGATCACGACCAGCCGGCGCAGCATGGCGCGATATTCGCCCGGTATATCCTGCCAAGCCGGCTCACCATAATGCCGGCCGAACGGGATCTTACGATCCTCCTCTTTCGGCGCCAGCAGGATGCCCCAGCGGTAATCAGGCATACGCACATAATCGAATTTGGCCCAACCTTTTGGATCGACCGACACCGCGGTGCGTAGATAGACGAGGGCCTCCTGAAATCCTTGCGGCCCCATATCCATCCACCAATCGATATAGCCGGGATGCCAGCTTTCCAGCGCACGCAACACTTGCCGGTCCTCGGTCAGATTGACGTTGTTCGGAATTTTCGTTGTGTAATCGACGTTCTCGATCATCATGTATCCGGCTCCTCTCAGACGGCTCAGACTCGGCGCGGATCGAACACCGGCTTCTGGCCGGTGCCGTAGCGCTTGAGCGCGCCCTCATCGCCGATGGCGTTCGGGCGCTGGAAAATCCAGTTCTGCCACGCGGTCAATCGCGCGAAGATTTTTGATTCCATTGTTTCCGGACCGGCGAAGCGTAAATTCGCTTCCAGTCCGGTGAGTGCGTCGGGCGAGAAGCTGGCGCGCTCTTCGAGAAACAGCCGCACTTCATCGTCCCAGTCGATATCGTCGAGTGCGAATGTAATCAGCCCGAGCCGTTGTGCGGCTTCGGCGTCGATCATCTTGCCGCGTTGTTGTTCGACCGCGGTGAGATCGTCAGGATTGGCCAAAAATCGGCTGGCAAGGCGCGTCAGCCCATTCGACATCGGATAAGGGCCGAAATTGGCGTCGGCGAGCGCGATGGCCGCCGGTGGTTTGTTGTCGAGCTCGCGCTGGCCGATCAGGATGTAGGAGCGGTCGCTGGCGAGCGGCAATTCGGCAAGCGTGCCGGCAAAACAAGATCCGGGTTCGATCAAGGTCACAAGTGTGCGCGAGGTGAGGTCGACCCGCTTTAAGACGCGCTTCCACAGGAGACGGATCTCACGCGCCAGCCAATGCTGCCGGTTGGCATCGAGGAACTTGTCATAGGCAAGCACCTGATCGGGCTCGCCGGAGGATTTGAAGACAAGTGCGGCCATCTCGAGCTCATTGAGCCGGATATGCAAAATGGCGTCGTCGAGCTCGCGCGCGAGCTTGAGCGGCCAGAACTCCGCCCCAAGTGAGACCATGGCGTCTGCGGAAGCGGGCGGCGGCGCAGTGGGGCCGCGCAACATGATGGTCGCGATCCGCGCGTCGCGGGCAAATTCAACCGAAACCGTGCTGTATTCGATAGCATCGGCAGTGAAGCGCCGCTGCAGCGGCGTCAGCTTGATGCCGGTACCGGACGATGCGCGGCGCGATCGTGCTGCGAATTCCTTGGCATGCGCCGCGATCGCCTCCTCGAACTTCGATCCGGGGACCACGGCATCGACCAGCCGCCATTCGGCTGCGCGTTTGCCCTTGACGCCTTCCTCGGTGGTGCAGAACAC
>JBASAH010000290.1:0-4286 GCA_049650505.1 Xanthobacteraceae bacterium | reverse complement strand
CACGACAATATAATGCTTGGGGTGGATTCCAAGCGGCGCCAGAGCAAATGGCTCCCGGCCCGATCTAGCTCAAGCGAGCTTGACTACCTCGCCCTGGATATTCTGTCCAAGGGCTTGGAAGGCTTTGGCGACGATGCCTTTGGCATCGAGACCGGCCTTGGCATACATGGCGTTCGGCGAATCCTGGTCAACAAAGATATCCGGCAGCACCATCGAGCGGATCTTGAGGCCACGGTCGAGCACGCCATGGTCAGCCAATGTCTGCATTACAAAGCCGCCAAAGCCGCCGATCGAGCCTTCCTCGATCGTGAGCAGCACTTCATGTTCGCGTGCTAAACGAAGCAGCAAGTCAACATCGAGAGGCTTGGCGAATCGGGCATCGGCGACCGTCGTCGAAAGGCCAAAAGTCGCAAGCTCGTCGGCAGCCTTCAGGCATTCGGCAAGCCGCCCGCCATACGAGAACAGCGCCACCTTGGTTCCTTCCCGCATGATCCGGCCCTTGCCGATTTCAAGCGGTTTGCCTTCTTCCGGAAGCGGCACGCCCATGCCTTCGCCGCGTGGATAACGCAACGCCGAAGGACGGTCATCGATCGCGACGGCTGTCGACACCATGTGCACGAGCTCAGCTTCATCGGCGGCCGCCATCAGCACGAAACCGGGCAGGCAGCCGAGATAAGCGATGTCGAACGCGCCGGCGTGTGTCGGGCCGTCCGCGCCGACAAGGCCGGCGCGATCCATAGCGAAACGCACCGGCAGGCGCTGGATGGCCACGTCGTGCACGACCTGATCGTAGGCGCGTTGCAGGAAAGTCGAATAAATCGTCGCAAACGGCTTGAAACCCTCGGTGGCAAGGCCGGCGGCGAACGTCACTCCGTGCTGTTCGGCGATACCAACGTCGAATGTCCGATTCGGAAATTCCTTTTCGAATAGATCAAGCCCCGTGCCGGACGGCATCGCCGCTGTGATGGCGACGATCTTGTCATCCTTGCGCGCTTCTTTGATCAGGCTCTCAGCATAAACCTTAGTATATTGGGGGGCTGCGGTTTTCGATTTTTGTTGGGCGCCAGTAGCAACGTCGAATTTCACTACGCCATGGTATTTGTCGGCTGATTTTTCTGCCGGCTCGTAACCCTTGCCTTTTTTCGTCACGACATGAACGAGGATCGGCCCGTTATTCATGTCGCGAACGTTCTTGAGGATCGGCAGCAGGTGATCGATATTGTGTCCGTCGATCGGCCCGACATAGAAAAATCCGAGTTCGTCAAAGAGCGTACCGCCGGTGACGAGACCTCGAGCGTATTCTTCCATTGCCAATGCGCGCTGTTGGAGCATTTTCGTTGGCAGACGCTTGGCGATCTGATGGAAGGTCTTTCGCAGCCGATGATAGCCGCGCCCTGAAACGCGTCGCGCGAGATAGGCGGAAAGCGCGCCAACTGGCGGCGCAATCGACATATCGTTGTCGTTCAGCACGACGATGAGGCGCGAATTCATCGCGCCGGCATTATTCATCGCCTCGTAGGCCATGCCGGCCGACATCGCGCCGTCGCCGATGACAGCGATAACGTTGTTCTGTTTGCTCTGCAGATCGCGGGCGACCGCCATCCCGAGGCTGGCGGAAATCGAAGTCGAGGAATGCGCTGCACCGAACGCATCGTATTCGCTTTCGGCTCGCTTGGTGAAGCCGGACAGGCCACCGCCTTGCCGCAGCGTGCGGATGCGCTCCCGACGGTTTGTGAGAATCTTGTGAGGATAAGCTTGATGTCCGACGTCCCAGACCAGCCGATCGGTCGGTGTGTTGAACACGTAATGCAGCGCTACGGTCAATTCGATCACACCAAGGCCGGCGCCAAGATGGCCTCCCGTAACGGCGACGGCATCAATGGTTTCCCGGCGCAATTCGTCGGCGACCTGCCGTAACTGACTGGGTTGCAGGCGCCTGAGATCTTTGGGGGTCTTGATTTGGTCGAGCAATGGGGTCTTTGACGAAACCGTCACGCTACGCTCCTTTTCAGACCAATCTGATTTTAGGCCAAAACCGTCTATCGGGGCTTGGTAGAAGCCCGGCAATCGGATTTTGAGCCTCTACACCATTACACGCTGAGAACGCAATTAAAACGGTCAATCAGGAACCCTTGGGACCTAGGGAACCCCTAAGCTTTCCAGGGGCTTATATCTGGGATCGATGGTATTTTGGACAACCCCAACGTCGATATTCGGTTCAATCGGCCGTATCAGAACCAGCTATGTAGTGCCGAACGTTTTGCCAGGGTGCTGCATAGCCTTTTCCCGAGGCATTTTGACAGACTGACGGCCTCCAGGCATCGCGAATTGAGGCACCGTGGCCCTCGAACTGTACCGAAAGAAACGCAAGTTTGGGATCACCGCCGAGCCGCGCGGTCGCAAAGGCCGGCACGCCGGGGATCATTATGTGATTCAGAAACATGCGGCGCGGCGGCTGCATTACGACCTTCGCCTCGAACTCGACGGCGTCATGAAGAGCTGGGCGGTCACGCGCGGGCCCAGTCTTGATCCTGGCGAAAAGCGGCTTGCCGTGCACGTCGAGGATCACCCGGTCGAATACAATTCCTTCGAAGGCACTATCCCCCAGGGCGAGTACGGCGGCGGCACGGTGATGATTTGGGACCGCGGCCGCTGGATTGCGGAAGGCGACCCCCATAAGAGCTACGCCAAGGGTCATCTCGATTTCGTGCTCGAAGGCGAAAAGCTCCGCGGCCGATGGCATCTGGTGCGAATGCGCGGGCGGGATCGCGATCGGCACGAGAATTGGCTTCTGATCAAAGGTAAGGATGAAGAATCTCGCAGCGGTCGAGGAGCCGATATCCTGGAAGAGGAGCCGCTTTCGGTTGCGACCGGCCGCTCAATGGATGAGATCGCGGCGGGCAAGGGCAAAAAGCGCGTTTGGCACAGTAATCGTAAGGCCAGTAAACCATCCAAGGATGCAAAGCCGCAGAGCCAACGCGAATTTCGCGCCGAGCTGCAAGCACAATCCAAGCCAAGTCGGAAAACAAGCGGGCGCGCAAAAGAGTCTCGCAGGCGCACTGCAAAATCGAAAACGGCAGCAAAGGCGACGACGCCAGTTGCCGTAAAGCGTAGCTCCGATTCGACCCTCTCCAGCGAGCGGCGCAGCCGACTTCCGGATTTCGTGCCGCCGAGCCTCGCTACTCTGCACAGCACTGCGCCAGACGGGCCGGGATGGCTCCACGAAATCAAATTTGACGGCTATCGGATCGAGGCGCGGCTCGAGCGCGGCAAGGTGCGGCTGCTGACGCGAAAGCAATTGGATTGGACGCATCGGTTCGAACGCATTGCCAACGCAGTTGCCGGCTTACCGGCAGAGACCGCGCTGCTCGACGGCGAACTGGTCGTTGAAAGTGAAAACGGTGTTTCTAGCTTCTCGCTATTGCAAACCGACTTGAAGGACGGCCGCGACGATCGGTTCGTCTATTGGATCTTCGACTTGTTACATCTGGACGGTCGCGATTTCACCGGTGAGCCTTTGACCGTCCGCAAAGCGGCGCTGCAGCGGCTGTTGCGAGGCCAGGGCCGCAACGGCGCGATTCGCTACACCGAACATTTCGAGGAGCGAGGGTCGGTGATTTTCAATCATGCCTGCGACATGAATCTCGAGGGCATCATTTCGAAATTGCGCGACGCGCCGTATCGCTCCGGTCGTTCGGAAAACTTTATCAAGGTCAAATGTCACAATGCGCAGGAATTTGTGGTTGCGGGATTTACACCTTCCACGGCGATGCCAAACGCGGTCGGCGCGCTGACCCTGGCATTTCATGAAAACGGCGAGCTCCGCTATGCCGGGCGGGTCGGCACCGGTTACACGCATCAGACTGCACGGGACTTGTGGCGACGCTTGAACGCGCTGCGGATTAATCGTCCGCCGCTCGTTTTGCCGAAGGACGAACGGCGCAAGAACGTTATCTGGGTCAAGCCGGAATTGGTCATAGAAACCGAATTCCGCGGTCTTACCCATGACGGGTTGCTGCGGCAGGCCTCCTATAAAGGCTTGCGCGAGGACAAGCCGGCGCGCGAGGTGGTGCGCGAGACGCCTGAACTTGCCGATCCGGCGATCACAGGGCGGCGGTCGGCCCACAAACCGGCAAAGCAAAAATCCATCAAGGCCGCCGCGCGGCAATCAAAATTATCAACGCCGAGGCGGGCGCGCGCGAGCGGCCAAGTTGAAATTGCCGACGTTCATCTGACCCATCCCGACCGCGTGTATTGGACCGAGGTCGGGGTCACCAAGGAAGACT
>JBASAH010000289.1:0-2342 GCA_049650505.1 Xanthobacteraceae bacterium | reverse complement strand
GGGTCAGGACGTCGACCGCACCCTGCCGCGGCCGTGGCAGCCGCGCGTCGTAGCCGTCCGCCGTCCAGCGCAACAGCGCGTTGCTGCGGATGGCGAAGGCGGCGCCTCCAAGCGTAATGAAGCCGCCATCCGGCAAGGTCTCGATCTCGCGCCGATGCAGCCGCTTAGCCCGCCCATTCAAGCGTTCGCGGTGTAGCACTTTGTCCATTTCCCCAGCGCGCGGCCGCCGGCGCAGCTCGTGCGCTTTGCGCCAATACTCGGCAAAAATTAGCGCGTCTTCGCGGCGGCACTCGAAGCACGGCCGATGGCCGGCGGTAAAAGCGGTCGGCTCGTCTAAAAAGAACAGCTCGGTATAGAACCGGCCCCAAACCTCACGCTGTCGCGCTTTGAATTTGGTGACACAGCAAATCCATTGCCGCGACACCCAGCGCCGCGCCGTAAGCCTCTGCGCGTCGGTGTGAAAGCGTCCGCCGCGATTGCCCATGAACAGGCCCCGGGCCGGGGCGGCAAATAATTCGCCGAACGGATCAACACGGTTTTGCAGCGGCATTGCCCATCTCGATGATTCAACCTAAAGCCATTTTGCTTTGCGAATTCTTGACTGCCCACCTCTTCCCGGTGGGGCAACGATCCCGATAAGGAGCCATGTTTGAACCCTTTCGATCTTAGCGGCCGTGTCGCCATCGTCACTGGCGGCAATGGCGGATTAGGCCTCGGGATGGCACGCGGCCTCGCCCGCGCCGGCGCGGCAATCGCCATTGCGGCGCGCGACGAAAAGAAGGGCCAAGCCGCCGTCAAAGAATTGAGCTCGTCCCCCTCGCGCTGCCAATTCTATTCATTTCACGCATCATCGGCAGCGTCGTGCCGGAAATTAGTGGCGAGCGTCGTTGGCGATTTTGGTAGCTGCGATATTCTCATCAACAATGCCGGCATGAATATCAGAAAAGCGCCCGAACAAATCTCAGAACAGGAATGGCACGAAATCTTGAACGTTAATCTCGGGGCTGCGCTGTTCTGCGCCCAAGCTGCGTACCCCCATATGAAGGCGGCAGGCCGCGGCAAGATTCTAAATATTGGCTCGATGTATTCGCTGTTCGGTGCGCCCACGGTTGCCGCTTATGCGGCGAGCAAGGGAGGCTTGGTGCAGCTCACGCGGTCACTCGCCGCCGCTTGGGCTCCCGACAACATCCAGGTCAATGCCATTCTGCCTGGCTGGATCGATACCGAGCTAACGCGAAGAGCGCGTCAGCAAGTCGCCGGGCTTCACGAGTTCGTCCTGGCGCGCACACCCGCCAGCCGGTGGGGCGAGCCGGATGACATCGCCGGCGCCGCGGTGTTCTTGTGCAGTTCGGCATCCGATTTTGTCACCGGGACCGCGTTGCCCGTCGACGGCGGATATTCGGCACGCGGGTGATTTAAGCATGATCTTTTCCCAAAGCCGGTTACCACATCATGCTTTAGTTTCCCATCACGGCGGCAAGGAGGAACAGCATGGGGCGAAAGATTGCCCGAAAAATTGCGATTGTCGGTGCGGGCGCGGTCGGCGGCTATGCCGGCGCGCACATGGTCAAGGCCGGCGAGGATGTGACCTTCATCGATCCCTGGCCGGCGCATGTCGAACACATGCGCCAGCACGGCCTGCGCGTCACCCATGCGATGACCGAGCCGGAATTCACGGTGCCGGTGCGTGCCCTCCACCTAACCGACGCACAGCAGCTCGCGAAAGAGAAACCGATCGATATCGCCTTCGTCTGCATGAAATCCTACGACACCGGCTGGGCGACGCTGCTGATCAGCCAATATCTGGCATCAGATGGCTATGTCGTCTCGCTGCAAAATTGCATCAATGAACCGACGATTGCCGGGATTGTCGGCTGGGGCAAGACGCTCGGCTGCATCGCCTCGAGCATTACCGTGAACCTGCCCGAGCCCGGGCTTATTCGTCGCGGCGCTGCCAAGCATGGCGCTGCGCATACGGTTTTTCGCGCCGGCGAGGTGCATGGCCGTATCACGCCGCGCGCGGAAGAAGTTTGCCGGCTGGTCGCTTTCGCCGACAGCGCCAAGGTGACCAGCAATCTGTGGGGCGAGCGCTGGTCCAAGCTCGTCGCCAATGCGATGCAGAACGGATTATCCGCCTGCACGGGGCTTCCCGGCGGCGATATGCTTAGGAACGATCCGATCCGGCATTTTTCGGCGCGTCTCGGCTCTGAAGCGATCCGCGTCGGGCAGGCGCTCGGTTATCAGCTTGAGGAGATCCTGCACCTGCCGCCGGAAACCATCGCGCGCGCGGGCGAAGGCGACGATGCGGCGATGGCGACCTGCGACGCGCAGCGCTTCAAGGA
>JBASAH010000288.1:0-2141 GCA_049650505.1 Xanthobacteraceae bacterium | reverse complement strand
CCTATATTGCCGAACAGACCGATGCCGGCGATTTTCACCGCATCGTGCTCGGCATCGCGGTGATGAGCTTGTTCGTGGTTGTGGTTAATCGCGTGTTCTGGCGACCGCTTTACCGCTACGCCGAACGCAAGTTTCGTCTTGGATGAGGCTTTAGATGAGCGCAGCCCTGCTTGATGTTCATGAATTGCGCCAATCTTTTCCCCGCGCCGACGGCGGCGAACATCTGGTGCTCGACGGCGTCGAGCTTTCGCTGGGGCAAGGACAGATCGTCGGCCTTCTCGGCCGCACCGGTTCAGGCAAATCGACGCTGTTGCGCCTGATTGCCGGCTTGGCGCAGCCGTCGGGAGGAACGGTTACTTATCTTGGCGAGCGCGTGATCGGGCCGGCGCCGGGCATCGCGATGGTATTTCAGTCCTTCGCGCTGTTTCCCTGGCTGACGGTGCTGGAGAACGTGCAACTGGGTTTGGAAGCGCTCGGACTGCCCGACTCTGAGATCCGCAAGCGCGCGCTCGCCGCCATCGATCTGATCGGGCTCGACGGCTACGAATCGGCTTTTCCGCGCGAATTGTCGGGCGGCATGCGCCAGCGCGTCGGTTTCGCCCGCGCGCTGGTCGTGCATCCCAATATCCTGCTCATGGACGAACCGTTTTCCGCGCTCGACGTGCTCACCGCCGAAACCCTGCGAACGGATTTCCTCGAACTGTGGGGCGAAGGCAAGCTGCCGATCAAAGGCGTCATTCTCGTCACCCACAATATCGAGGAAGCGGTCTTGATGTGCGACCGCATCCTTTTGTTCTCTACCAATCCGGGCCGCATTATCAGCGAAATCGCCGTCGATCTTAAGCAGCCGCGCAACCGGCTCGATCCGCGGTTTCGCGATCTGGTCGAGAAAATCTACGTGGCGATGACAGCGCGCACGCCGACGCCGATCGGAACGCGCTTGCCGGCCGCGACAATTAATACCGTGCTGCCGCGGGTCTCCGCCAATCTATTCGCCGGCCTCATCGAAACGCTGGCCACTGCGCCCTATAACGGCCGTGCCGACTTGCCGGTGATTGCCGATGAATTGCACCTGGAAGTCGATGACCTGTTTCCGGTGGCCGACGCGCTGCAACTGCTGCGGCTCGCCGAAATCGAAGGCGGCGACATCAAGCTCACCGATACCGGCAAGCAATTCGCGGAAATGGGCACCGACGACCGCAAGCGCTTGTTCCAGCGGCAACTGTTAAATTACGTGCCGCTCGCCGCGCACATCCGCCACATCCTGCAAGAACGCGCCAACCATATGGCACCGAAGAGCCGCTTCTTCGACGAGCTCGAAGATCACATGAGCGCCGAGGATGTCGAGTTGACGCTGCGCGCCGTGATCGGCTGGGGACGCTATGGCGAGGTCTTCGCCTATGACGATGATTCCGGCACGTTCAGCTTGGAAAACCCGACTTAAAGCGACACGGATTGGAAGCAGCGGTTCACCGCACCTCGCGTTTAGCCTGGCGGCGGCAGAAAATTCACTTCGTACTTGGCCGATATCGCGACGACTTCCTCGGGCTTTTGTTCTTTCATCGAATGGATTGCCCAAAACAAGTCGTAGAGCTTGCGCGTCGGCGATACCCAGAAAAAACATTTCACCGGCTGGTCTGATTTGTTGAAAATGCCGTGCGCCTGACCCATCGGCAATCGAATCAGATCGCCCGCCGTCGCGACCGCGTCTTTGCCGTCGAGCAGAAGATCGAAGCGACCCTCGAACAGATAGATGAATTCGTCCTGCGTCGGGTGGATGTGCGGCGGCACGAATGCGCCGGGCGGAAAGGTGGCGTGCCAGGAGAACGAGCTCTCGCTCAAGGACTTCGGCACGTAGGTCTGGCCGAGAATATTCCAGACGATGCCGTCAATGGCGGCGCCGGCTTTGGTTATTCCAGCTGTCAGCTTATGCATGCGGTGATCTCCGTTGCGGCTTTTTGTTTGAGCATGATCTTTTCGCTCCGTGGTCAGGCCGCACTGCGCCGGCCGCTGGTGGCAATGGCGAGGAGCGCCCGTTCGGTAATGGTATCTGCAAGGGCGGGATTGCGCCGCGCGTCCAGCACTGCGTCCGCCAATTGCGCCATGGCGGTCGCGAGCCGTGCCGCGCTCCACGCCTTGAG
>JBASAH010000287.1:0-2739 GCA_049650505.1 Xanthobacteraceae bacterium | reverse complement strand
ATCTAGTGGCCCTTTACAGGCGGGCAGGCTGCGGGTCGACGAGGTTATCGAACGACGTCGCCTGTTTGCTGCGGTGCATGAGTCCGCTTCTGGCCCAAAGCGGACATTCTGCGACTGCGGTCTAGAGTCCGCTTTCGGGTGCAAAGCGGACATCGCAAATTGCGGACGCGATGTCTGCTTTTGACCCAAAGCGGACATTGCGGAACTCGCCTTCGACGACTTCCGACCGGCCGCCCTTACTCGGGATTAATGCCCGCGAACTTGATTACCTTCGCCCACTTCTCGATGTCGTCGGCGACGAATTTGCCAAATTCAACGGATGTCCTCGCCATCGGCTCAACGCCTAATGCAATGAGGCGCGCCTTGAGGGCAGAGCCAGCGACACCGGCGCTGATCTCCGCGTTGAGCTTGTCAATGACGACGCTCGGCGTGCCTATAGGCACGCAGATACCAAACCAACCGACCGCGACGTAGCCCGGCACGAATTCGCCGATAGCCGGAACGTCGGGCAGTGCTCCCGCACGTGCTGCAGTGGTGACCCCAAGGGCGCGGAGCCGACCATCTCTGACGTACTCGATCGCCTGAGGCATTGGACCGAAATAGAAATCCACCTGACCGGCGAGGAGATCGGGCATCAAATTGGTGCGGTACGGCACATGAACGAAGTCGACACCGGTCATCATCTTGAATAATTCGCCACAGACATGGGGCGTGGTCCCGATTCCTTGGGAGGCCATGTTGACCTTGCCCGGATTTGCTTTGGCATAGGCGATAAACTCAGGGATTGTTTTTGCCGGGAATGACGGGTTGAAGGTCATTACAAAGGGAGTGCCGCCAATGCTTGCGACTGGCGCGATGTCACGGCTGAAATTGAAATTCAGATTTGTGTATAACGCGGCGTTGACCGCGGTAGTCGAGACGGCAATGAGTAGCGTATAGCCGTCCGACGGCGCCTTTGCGACGATTTCGGTGCCGATGTTGCCAGCGGCGCCCGGCCGGTTATCGACGATGAATTGCTGGCCGAGCCGTTCCGACAGCCATTGACCGATGAGCCGCGCGATAATGTCGGGCGCCCCGCCGGGAGGGAAGGAGACGACAATGTGTACTGGGCGCGCCGGATAGTCCGACGCGCTTGCATTACCAATGAGGGAAGGAAACGCCGCTCCGACTGTTGCAAAATGCAGAAATTTCCGACGGGGAAACTTCATGGTGATGCCCTGCACACTTGAGCTTTCTTTCCTGACACACCATCAATCATATCGAACAAGGGCCAGAATGTCCGCTTTTGGGGGTAAAGCGGACATCACACGGGCGCAGCGAAATGTCTGCTTTTGACCCATAGCGGACATACGTCATTCGATGAGGGTATCTGCACGCAGCAGAACCTGTTCCGCGATTCTTAGGTCGAGCGCCTTAGCAGTCCTGAGATTTATAACGAGCTCGAACTTGGTCGGCTGCTCGACCGGCAAATCGGCCGGCTTGATGCCATGCAAGATTTTTTGCACGAAGATGGCGCTGAGCCGAAAGGCATCCGGACCATCGACGCCGTACGACATGAGCCCACCAATTTCGGCGAACGACCGCGACACCGTCGCTACCGGCAAGCGGTGTTTGAACGCAAGATTGGCGAGGTGTTGAGTTGACAAGCTGCCCTGCACGACGACCGCGTCCGCTTCCCCTTCCTTCGCCTTCGATAATGCGGCGTCGAGCTCATCTTGCCCGCCAACCATGATAACGGGGGCAATCTCAATGCCCGTATTTCGACCTACAAGCCGAACTTGCTCAAGCATCGGCTTTGATAATGGATCCCCGCCATTGCCGATTAGAGCTACGCGGTGCACCGACGGAAGCATGTCGCGAAATAGCTCCACGCATTTGCCGTGCAACTCCGGCGCCATCAGGGAAATCCCAGTGATGTTCCCGCCGGGCTTGGCCAGGCTCGCAACTAGACCCAGTCCGACGGGATCCCCTGACACGGTGACGATTGGAATCTCCCGTGTCGCTTTCTGCACCGCGAGGGCGCAGGGAGTGTAGAGCGCCACGAGGACGTCGACCTTAAGCGCGACCAACTCGGCGGCGAGCTTGGATAAAACGGCGGTGTTACCCTCCGCCGAACGAAAAATGTACTCGATGTTTTGCCCTTCGATATATCCACTTTTGCGCAGTCCCTCGCGCAGTTCCGACCCGAAGGATTGGGCATCCGCATTGCCCAGGATGAGGACACCGACCCGCCACACCTTTATCTGTTGTGCAACAACTGGGAGCGGCCACAGGGCCGCTGAGCCGACGAGACTCGTAACAAACTCCCGCCTTCCAATGCCGGCCGTCATTTGCCCTACCCTCAAGATCATGTCGCAAAGTGGGAAAGAGTATCACGCCTCAGAGCCGAGTTCTGTGACCAAAATTCAATGTGCTCCGAGTGATCAGGAAATGTCTCCTTGTGGCCCGAAACGGGCATTCGGCGACCGCGGTTCGATGTCCGCTTTTGGGGGAATAGCGGACATCGTGATTTGACTGCGCCATGTCTGCTTTTGACCCAAAGCGGACATACAACATTTATTCGATCACCTCGTCAGCCCCCCGTTCCTGACAGATCCCAAGAGGTGGTCGCGCTTCCTGAGACAGCCGGCTAAGGTGGATTCACCGATACCCTCGATTCGTCAAAAATGACCCAAGGATACCTCCGCTTAGCGTGAGGAAAGACGATGGCCAACGACAACAAAAAAGCCAAAGCCGACC
>JBASAH010000286.1:0-18391 GCA_049650505.1 Xanthobacteraceae bacterium | reverse complement strand
TCTCGATGGCGCGCCACGGCCGCCAGCGCCGGTCGGTTCGCGCTGAGCAGACGATAAGCCGCGGCCCCGCCGCTCGCTCATCGCGGCAATAGGCTCGATCCCATCAGGTATTTGTCGACGGCATGCGCGGCTTGGCGGCCTTCGCGAATTGCCCAAACAACCAATGACTGGCCGCGCCGCATATCCCCCGCGGCAAACACTTTATCGATGGAGGTCCGGTAATTGTCGGTCGAGGCGTTGACATTGCCACGCTGATCGAGCGCCAGATTGAGCCCCTTGATCATTCCCTCGTGCACCGGATGCACGAAGCCCGTCGCCAGGAGCACGAGGTCGGCGGCAACGTCGAATTCGCTGCCGGGAACGGGCTTCATTTTGCCGTCGACGCGAACGCAGTGCAGCTTTTTCACGTCACCGTTCTCGCCGGTGAATTTCGTCGTCATCACGGCGAAGTCGCGCTCCACGCCTTCCTCATGGCTCGATGATGTGCGCAACTTGAGCGGCCAATCCGGCCAAGTGAGCATCTTGTTCTCATGCAGCGGCGGTTGCGGCATGATTTCGAAATTAGTCACCGACAGGGCGCCTTGACGAAAGGCGGTGCCGATACAGTCGGATCCGGTGTCCCCGCCGCCAATGACGACCACGTGTTTGCCGGCCGCTAGGATGGGCTCTACCTCGGTGGGCGTTTCACCACTGAATCGCCGGTTCTGTTGCGGCAGATAATCCATCGCAAAATGAATGCCTTTGAGCTCACGTCCTAGCACCGGCAGGTCACGCGGTTTTTCAGCGCCGCCCGTCAGCACGACCGCGTCGTGCTGATCAAGCAGCCGCTGCGCATCGATATTGACGCCGACATGTGCTCCGTAGTGGAACACAACGCCCTCCGCCTCCATCTGTGTCACTCGGCGGTCGACGTGGTGCTTCTCCATCTTGAAATCGGGGATGCCATAACGGAGTAGCCCGCCCGCTTTGGCCCAGCGTTCATAGACGTGAACGTCGTGCCCGGCGCGGGCAAGCTGCTGCGCACAGGCGAGGCCGGCCGGCCCGGAGCCAACGATGGCTACGCTTTTGCCGGTCCGCTCGACGGGCGGCTCGGGCTTAAGCCCTTGAGCAATTGCGCGATCGGCTATTGCACATTCGATCGATTTGATCGTGACCGGATTTTCGTCGATGTTGAGGGTGCACGATGCTTCGCACGGCGCCGGACAGACGCGGCCCGTCACTTCCGGAAAATTATTGGTCGAGTGCAGATTGCGCGCGGCTTCTTCCCAGTTGCCCATATAGACAAGGTCATTCCAATCGGGGATCTGATTGTTGACCGGGCAGCCCAGGGCGCTCGGCGCCAGCGAACCCGTGCCCTGGCAATACGGTACGCCGCAGTTCATGCAGCGTGCCGCCTGAATGACACATTCCTTCTCCGGCAGCGGCAAAATGAATTCGCGCCAGTGCCGAATGCGTTCGGCGACCGGTTGATAATCACGATCCTCGCGAGGGTATTCGAGAAAGCCGGTGATCTTGCCCAAAGGCGCTCTCTATTGTTCGCAGTTTTATTGGCGTTCTTTGTGCAAGTTACTCCGCGGCGATTGCTGCGGCCTTTAGCTCATTGAGCGCGCGCCGATATTCGACCGGCATGATTTTGCGGAATTTCGGATACCACGTCTTCCAATCATTTAACATTTTGGCCGCAATCGCGGACCCCGTAAAGCGGGCGTGCCGTGTAATCAGATGATGCAGCCGATGCCCATCGAAGCTGGTCAAATCTGACATGATATCGACGAGACCATGCGCTTCAAGATCGCGCGCGTGGTGGAAGATTTTGACGTTAATGTCTTCCTCTTCCGGCATTGGCTCCAGTTCGACCATGGCCAAATTGCACCGACTGCTGAAGCTACCGTCGTCGTCCAGCACATAGGCGACGCCGCCCGACATGCCGGCGGCGAAATTGCGCCCAGTCGGGCCGAGCACCACCACGACGCCGCCGGTCATGTATTCGCAGCAATGATCGCCGGCTCCTTCGACGACGGCGATCGCCCCGGAATTGCGCACCGCGAAGCGCTCGCCGGCCACGCCGCGGAAGTAACACTCGCCGGCGATTGCGCCATACAACACGGTATTTCCGACGATGATCGATTGCTCCGGAACGATGCCCGCGTCGGCGGGTGGCTGCACGACAATGCGTCCGCCGGAAAGCCCCTTGCCGAGATAATCGTTGGCGTCGCCCTTGAGCTCGAAGGTGACGCCGCGCGCCAGGAACGCGCCAAAGCTCTGCCCGGCCGTGCCGGTAAACTGCACCACAATGGTGTCGGGAGGCAGGCCCTCGTGGCCATAGCGCTTGGCGATCGTCCCCGACAGCATGGCGCCAACCGTACGATCGGTATTCTTGATCGGAAACGACATCCGAACCGGATCGCCGCGCTCGATCGCTGGTTGCGACTGCGCGATCAGCTTGCGATCGAGCACGTCGCGAATCTTGTGGTCCTGGCGCTCGCAATTGAAAGTTGCCACTTCCGCAGGCATGTCCGGCTTCATGAACAACTTCGAAAAATCGAGGCCACTCGCCTTGCCCTGGGCGATCAGCTTGCGGCGATCGAACATTTGCATCTGCCCGATCATCTCGTTGAAGGTGCGATAGCCCATTTCGGCCATGAGTTCGCGGACTTCCTCGGCAACAAAGAAGAAATAATTGATGATATGTTCGGGTTGGCCCCGGAAACGCTTGCGCAGCACCGGATCCTGAGTGGCCACGCCAACCGGGCAAGTGTTGAGATGGCATTTACGCATCATCACGCAGCCGGCGGCGATCAGCGGCGCCGTGGCAAAGCCAAATTCATCGGCGCCCAGAAGCGCGCCGACCACGACATCGCGGCCGGTGCGGATGCCGCCATCGACCTGCACGGCGATACGGCCGCGCAACCGGTTTGCGACCAGCGTTTGATGGGTTTCGGCAAGTCCGATTTCCCAAGGCGAACCGGCATGTTTGATCGAGGTTAGCGGCGAGGCACCGGTGCCGCCCTCGAAACCGGCAATGGTGACGTGATCCGAACGCGCTTTCGACACGCCGGCGGCAACCGTACCGACACCGACTTCGGAAACGAGCTTGACCGAGACATCGCCTTCCGGGTTGACGTTTTTCAGGTCAAAAATGAGCTGAGCCAGATCCTCGATCGAATAAATGTCGTGATGCGGCGGCGGTGAGATCAGCCCGACGCCGGGGATCGAGTGGCGCACCTTGGCAATAATCTTATCAACCTTGTGGCCAGGGAGCTGGCCGCCTTCGCCTGGCTTGGCGCCTTGGGCGATCTTGATCTGCATCACGTCCGAATTGACGAGGTATTCGGCGGTCACACCGAAGCGGCCGGACGCCACCTGCTTGATCGCGGAGCGCATCGAGTCGCCGTTGGGCAGCGGCTTGAAGCGGTCCGATTCCTCCCCGCCCTCGCCGGTATTGGACTTGCCGCCGATCCGGTTCATGGCGATGGCAAGCGTCGTATGCGCTTCGCGCGAAATCGACCCAAACGACATCGCGCCGGTCGAGAACCGCCTGACGATGTTCTTCGCCGGTTCGACTTCTTCAATCGGCACCGGCCTGCGGCCATCCTCTTCCGCCGATTTGATGCGGAATAGACCGCGAATTGTATGCAGATGATGCGATTGCTCGTTGATCACGCGGGCGAACTGCCGATACTTGTCGTATGAATTGCCGCGCACGGCGTGCTGCAGCGCCGCGACGGTGGCGGCGTTCCACACGTGTTCCTCGCCGCGAACACGGAACGCATATTCGCCGCCGACGTCCAGCATCGCGCGATAGATCGGCGCATCGCTGAACGCATCGCGGTGGCGCCGCACCGTCTCTTCGGCGATCTCTGCAAGGCCTACGCCCTCGATGCGCGTCGCCGTGCCGGTGAAGTATTTTGCGACGAAATCCGTTTTCAATCCCACCGCGTCGAAGATTTGCGCGCCGCAATAGGACTGATAGGTGGAGATGCCCATTTTCGACATCACCTTAAGAAGTCCCTTGTCGATCGATTTGATGTAACGCTTGATTATTTCTTTATCGTCGAGCTTCTGCGGCAACTCGTGCTTCATTGCCACGAGGGTTTCGAAAGCAAGATACGGATTGATCGCTTCGGCGCCGTAGCCGGCGAGGCAGCAGAAATGATGAACCTCGCGCGGCTCGGCCGATTCCACGACCAGACCTACCGAGGTGCGCAGTCCTTCACGGATAAGATGATGATGCACAGCGGCGCAGGCCAGCAGTGACGGAATTGGAATGCGATCCGCGCCGGCGCGGCGATCGGAAAGGATGATGATATTGACGCCATCGCGGACCGCGGCTTCGGCCTGATCGCACAGCTTGTCGATCGCGGCCGCCATCCCGACAGCGCCGGCTTCCGCCGGCCAGGTCGTATCGAGCGTCAGCGACCTGAAATGGTCGCCGAGATCAGAAATCGATCGGATCTTTTCCAGATTGGCATTCGTGAGGATCGGTTGGTGAACTTCGAGGCGCTTCTTCCTCGATGAGCCCTCTAGATCGAACAGATTCGGCCGCGGTCCGATGATTGAGACGAGGCTCATCACTAGCTCTTCGCGGATCGGATCGATTGGCGGGTTCGTCACCTGCGCGAAGTTCTGCTTGAAATACGTAAACAGAAGCTTTGGCCGCTCCGATAGCGCCGAGATCGGCGTGTCGTTACCCATGGAGCCCACGGCCTCTTCGCCAGTGGTTGCCATCGGCGTCATTAGGATTTTGAGATCTTCCTGGGTGTAGCCAAATAGCTGCTGCCGATCGAGCAAGGATAAATTCGAGATGGGTGCCGCCTCGGCCGCCGGCGGCAGGTTCTCCAGTACAATTTGCGTGCGCTCCAGCCATTCCTGGTAGGGGTGGCTGCGCGCCAATTGCGCCTTGAGCTCTTCGTCGGGAATGAGCCGGCCTTGGTCGAGGTCGACCAGGAGCATCTTGCCGGGCTGCAGCCGCCATTTCACCACGATGTCTTTTTCGGGGACCGGCAGCACTCCCATTTCCGATGCCATGATGATGCGGTGGTCGCGGGTGACCAGATAGCGCGCCGGACGCAGGCCGTTGCGGTCAAGCGTAGCGCCAATCTGGCGACCGTTGGTGAATGCGATTGCGGCCGGGCCGTCCCATGGCTCCATCAGCGCGGCGTTATACTCGTAGAAGGCGCGGCGCTCTTCGCTCATGAGCGGATTGCCCGCCCACGCCTCCGGGATCATCATCATCATGGCATGCGCCAGCGAATAGCCGCCCATCACCAAGAATTCGAGCGCGTTGTCGAAGCACGCCGTGTCTGATTGTCCCTCATAGGAGATCGGCCACAATTTGCCGATGTCGGCGCCGAATTTCGGCGAGGACACGGAGGCCTGGCGCGCCGCCATCCAATTATTGTTGCCGCGCAGCGTGTTGATCTCGCCGTTATGCGCGATCATGCGGTAAGGGTGTGCCAGCGACCAAGTGGGGAACGTATTGGTCGAGAAACGCTGATGTATAAGCGCCAAGGCGCTTTCGAAATCCGGATCGTGCAGATCCGGATAATAGGTACAAAGCTGGTCGGCGAGGAACGTGCCTTTATAGATGAGAGTGCGGCATGAGATTGAAACCGGATAATAATTGGACGTACTGCGGCCACGCTTGCCGTACAGCATGCTGGAGATGGTCTTGCGCAGGATGTAAAGCCGCCGCTCGAAGTCGTCTTCCGACGTGACCTTCGGATTTCGCGCGATGAAGACCTGCATATGGACCGGCTCGGTCGGTTTGACCGATTCGCCAAGCGTTGAATTGTTGGTCGGTACATTGCGCCAGCCGAGAACAGCCATGCCGTCCTGCGCTGCCGCGGCAACATAGGTATCCATGACCTCTTGGCGCCAAGCGGCATCGTGCGGCATGAACAGCGCGCCGACCGCATAATGTCCGCGCGACGGCAAGTCGATGTTAAGCGCAGCGGCTTTCTTGGCGAGAAACTTGTGTGGCGTCTGCACCAGAATGCCGGCGCCGTCGCCGGCGCGAGGGTCGGCGCCGACCGCGCCGCGGTGTTCGAGATTGACAAGGATCGTCAGCGCATCTTCAACGATCTTGTGCGACTTGCGTCCTTTGATGTCGGCAATAAATCCGACGCCGCAGGAATCTTTTTCCAGCGTCGGATCGAACAAGCCGAAACCAGCCGCAGTCATCGTCCACGCGCTCCTCGCGAGACCCCGAGACACGCGGTCATCGAAGGTCCGGCGCAGCAGGGCCCGCACAGGATGGCCTCATCCTGCGCCAGGGCGAGTCACTCATCTTGGAGGCAACCTGCGATCCGCTCAACGGCCGCTGGTTGCTAGTTCTTGCCGCCGTCCGGCGCGCCCTCGCCATCCGGTAGCCGATCCGCGCGTCTCGTCGGACTTCAACCGACCGCGCACTTTGGGATCATAATTGGGACAGCAATGCTGTCCTATGCAAACATGGCAAATTCCTGTCGCCAATACAAGCTGCGCAACCCAAGGGGAGCGGGAAAAGGCGCCTTTTCGTGAGGCAACGGCGTCCCGGTCGGCCCTGTTCCGCGCTTTGAAGTGGATCATGGGAGTGCGCGTCGCGCAATGTGGCGCCGGCTGCTGTGGGAGGTACGAGGTAAGGCTGCCGCGGTGGCATCAGCCGGTAGACGGGTGGGGCGAAGCCATCGTGCAGAGCGTCTGCCTACCTGTGCGCAAGGGACGATCCTCGCCAAAGCAAAATGGTTTTAGATTGAATCGCCATTTCGCTTTAGTTCATTGTTTGAGCATGATCTTTTCCGAAAACCGGTTTCCACTTTTCGGGATCATGCTTTAGGTTCCCCAAATGAATTTTGCCAGTGACAACACGGCGCCAGTCGCGCCGGCCATTCTCGACGCCCTGGTCGAAGCTAATCGTGGGTTCGCACTCGGCTACGGCAATGACGATTGGACGCACGCCATCGAACGCCGCTTCGGTGAAATATTCGAGCGTGAGGTTGCCGTCTTTCTGGTGCCAACCGGCACCGCGTCGAACGCATTAGCCCTGGCGCAGGTCACGCCACCCTGGGGCGTCGTCCTCTGCCATTCCGAATCCCACATCGCGACCGATGAATGCGGTGCACCCGAATTTTTCGGCAATGGTCTCAAGCTTGTCGGACTTAGTGGCGATGGCGGCAAAATCAGACCCGACGGACTAAAAACAGCGCTGGCCGGTTATGGCGGACACAGTCCGCACCAGGTGATTCCATCGGCGCTCTCGATAACCCAGGCCACTGAGGCGGGCACTATTTATCGAACCAATGAAATCGCCTCCTTGGCCGAGATCGCGCGGATGCGATCGCTCGCCGTGCATATGGATGGCGCACGTTTCGTCAATGCGCTCGTCCGCCTCAATGCCACGCCCGCCGAGATCACTTGGCGCTGCGGCATTGACGTGCTGTCGTTCGGCGCCACCAAGGGCGGCGCACTGGCAGCCGAAGCCGTGATATTTTTCGATCCTGAGATCGCGGCGTTCTTTGGCGAGCGCCGCAAGCGCGGCGGCCATCTCCTCTCAAAGCACCGCTACATCGCTGCGCAGTTTCTGGCTTATCTCGCCGATGATCGATGGCTGGCGCTGGCGCGCCATGCCAACGCCATGGCTGACAAATTGGCGGCTGCCTTGACCGGGATGGGATTGCGGCCGGTCTGGCCCGTTGAGGCCAATCTCGTCTTTGTGGCGCTGCCGCGCGTGCTCGACGCCAAACTCAAGGCGGCGGGCGCAGACTATTACGTCCGCAGCAGCGGCACCCTGCAGATCGGACCGGATAATGTCCTCGTCCGGCTCGTCACCTCATTTGCTACTGGCGAAGAGGAGATCGACCGCTTCGTGAGCCTCTGCAGATTATGATGCGCCCAAGCGTCGCCCCAATTTAAGGTTCATCTCTCATAGCCGGTGGGGAGTTGGTCGGGAGGGGCTTGTGCGTTTGCTAAGACTATCCGGAGCCGTGTTCGCATTTTCGATGCTGGGCGCGGCCACTGCCTTGGCGCAGTCTCCGCCAATCGCCTCACTGTCATCTCCACAGTCGGCGCCTCTTCGCGGCTTTGTGCCACCTTATGAGATTCTGCGCACGGTACGTGCGGCTGGGTTCGACCCGCTAGCGCCGCCGTTGCGCCAGGGAACCAGCTATGTGGTGCGGGCGATTGATTTTCGCGGGGTTGCGATGCGCGTGGTTGTCGATGCGCGTTCCGGCGCCATCCGCGACGCCAATCGCATCGTTTCCGGCCCCGGGCTTTACGGCCCCTATGCTCCGGGGCCTTACCCGCCGCCACTCTACGGACGGTTTGGGCCGCCGCGTTATCTCGCGCCGGCCGATGAGATTGCGGCTTACGGGCGACCGCCTTATGTCGGGGCTTCCGAAGTGCCGTTGAGTGATCAGGACGAGCCTCGAAGCTTGGCGCCAGCCCGATCGCAGTATTCTACGGCTGCCAGCTTTGTGCCCAGCCTTGTGCCGCTGCCACGGCCACGTCCTGCAGGACTTACAGCGGCAGGACTTGCAGCGGCCGGCAGCGGCGAGACGAAATCCGGCGAGGCGAAATCCATTGTCAAACCCGACATCGCAACAGGCACGTCGACGGCGCCACGATCGGAGCCGATAAATAAGCCCACCGCCGCGTCGGCAATTCCCGCAATCAACGACTAGCGCTAGGGCGGTGGATCAAAAAAAGCGCCCCGGAAAACCGGGGCGCCCGCGTCTCTGATTGTGACAAAAGCTGTTACGCGGCTTTTTGATTTTCGATCACCGTCGGGCCGTCGCTCTTGCCCTTGATCGGGATTGTGCGCGGCTTTTTCGCCTCGGGGATCTCGCGCACCAAATCGACATGCAGGAGACCGTTCTCGAGGCTCGCGCCCTTCACCTGAACATAATCGGCAAGCTGGAACACGCGCTCAAAGGTACGCGCCGCAATGCCCTGATAGAGCACTTCACCGCGCTTTTCTTCTTCCTTGGCGTCCTTCTCGCCACGGATCGTCAGCGTGTTCTCTTTCGCTACGATCGACAGCTCCGGCTCATTAAAACCGGCGACCGCTACGGACACGCGATAAGCGTTCTCGCCGGTCCGCTCGATATTGTACGGCGGATAACCGGGAGCCGCGCCCTCGATGCCCTGGTCGAGCAGCGAGAACAAACGGTCGAAGCCGACGGTGGAACGATAAAGAGGTGCTAAGTCGAAAGTTCGCATGGCATATCCTCCTTTTGAAGCGACATGCGGGGGGCCCGCCCGCATAGGGCCGAGCCGTTCAATGCGCAGCCCGTTATGGCCTGCGCCACGTTCATATGGGATCGCTGTTTCGACCCTGCAAGACGTGCTGCAAGACATGGCAAGATATTGTTTTTGAAAATAAATTTTCCGTGGCGTACGTTGGCGCAAGACCCTCGGCCAGCCCCGGCCGCCGGCTCGTAAAGGCCCCTTTACCTGACAAGTTGAGCAGCATTTTTAGGCTGTTATAAGCGGAAGCCACGGCTGCTCGCGCGAAAGTCTTCATGAAACTCATTTCTATTCCCGCGAACCCGGTTCCCGAAAATTTTGTCGCGGGCACGCTCAAAACCCCTGACGGTGTGAACCTTCGCTTCGCCCGTTGGCTGCCACCGGCCGGCCGCCGCGGCACAGTGTGCATTTTCCAGGGTCGCTCGGAATGGATCGAAAAATATTTTGAGACCGTGCGCGACCTGCGCGCGCGCGGCTTCGCTGTCGCAGCGTTGGACTGGCGAGGTCAGGGCCTGTCGGATCGCGCCCTGACTGACCGCCGCAAAGGCTATGTGCGCGATTTTGCCGAATACGACACCGATCTTGAAACTTTGATGCGTGAAGTCGTTTTGCCGGACTGTCCGCCGCCACTTTTCGCGATCGGCCATTCCACCGGCGCCAATGTCCTCATTCGCGCGGCGTATCGCGGCCGCCAGTGGTTCGATCGTATGGTGCTGATCGCACCGCTTATTGCGCTTGGCGGCGTGGACTATTCGATGGGCACCGGTTGGTTCATCGTCCGCGCGCTGCGCCTGGCCGGGTTCGGGGGCATGTATGTTCCCAGGACCGACACCAGCATCGTCGAATCGCGGCCCTTCCTCGGCAACATTCTCACCTCCGACCCGGTACGTTATGCGCGCAATGCCGCCATCCTCGAAGCCGAGCCCGCTCTCGCTTTGGGCGCGCCAACGGTGGCCTGGTGTAACGCCGCGTTCCGCTCGATGCGCGCGCTGCGCGAACCCAGTTACCCGGCTCGGATTCGCCAACCCATGCTGATCGTCGCGGGCGGCAACGACCAGGTGGTTTCAAATTCCGCGATTGAAGATTTCGCCGGCATGTTGCGCGCGGGCTCGCATCTCGTCATCATTGGCGCGCAGCACGAACTGCTGATGGAGCAAGATCGCTTCCGATCGCAATTTTGGGCGGCGTTCGACGCCTTTGTTCCGGGCACACCGCTTTATTGATGGTCCGAGCTGGGCCGCCTGCCTCGGCGTCTTACCCTTTCAGCAACTCCAGCGCCTGTGCGTGGGCGCGCCGATCGCCCGCCGCAACGATGCGCCCGCCCTCATGCGGCCGGCCGTTCTCCCACGTCGTAATGATGCCGCCGGCCCCTTCGATGATCGGAATCAAAGGCAAGACATCATGCGGCTTGAGTTCGGTCTCGATCACCAGGTCGACATGGCCGGCGGCAAGCACGCAATAGGCGTAGCAATCGCCGCCATAGCGCGACAGCCGCACAGCCTGCTCGACCCGTTGAAAGCATTTGCGGTCGTCAGATTTCATCAATAGCGGACTGGTCGTGCACAGCACGGCGTCCTGGACTGAAGCGCAGGCGCGCGCGCGAAGCGCTCGATCGCCGGCGGGCCCGCGATAGCGCGCGCCGCGGCCATCGCCGGAAAAATGCTCGCGCGTGAACGGCTGATGCATCATGCCGTAAATCGGCTCGCCGCGCCGGGTCAAGGCGATGAGTGTCCCCCAGGCCGGCATGCCGCAGATGAACGACTTGGTCCCGTCGATCGGGTCGAGCACCCAGACATATTCAGCGTCGCGGCGCTCGATGCCGAACTCCTCGCCGATGATGCCGTGCTCGGGAAAGGTCCGCTTGATGAGGGTCCGCATCGCCGCTTCGGCGGCGCGGTCGGCGGCTGTGACCGGATCGAAGCCACCGGAGCGGCTTTTGTTTTCAATGCCCAGCGCGCTGCGAAAAAACGGCCGGATGGTTTCGCCAGAGATGGCGGCAAGTTCATCGACAAAGGCCGTAAAGTCGATCGCCGTCATCGCAACCTCTGGAATCGGCCCTTACGCGGCATCCACACTTGGCTGGCTTGGCCGCCAGGGCCAAGCTCACCGCTATTCGAAATCGTCGTTGCCGCTGGCCAGGAAAACAAGAAATGGCCAAGTTTTAAGCAACCGCACCTCAAAAAATAAGCCTATGATTTTGCTTACCTATTTAAAGACTGCTTCGTAAATATGCACAATACGCGGAATTTGGACGGGAAAAATTCCCACGAACCGGCCGACCAGCCTTGAATTTTGTGCGGCGCGGTGTATGTTGCTGCAGTGCGGTAGCGGGAGATTCTCTCACGTTACCGTCGCCCTCCTTGGGCGTTTCCTCCCTAGACTTGGGCCGCTCCCGCAAGGTGAGCGGCCCTTTTTCTTGGTCTTTCTCTTGATCTTGCGCTTTAGTTTTGCGGCTCGCTACTCCGCCGCGGCACGGTAGGGTCGTAGTTCTTCGATCGGGATTTCGGCAAGCTGATCGGCCAGTAATTCGAATTCGTCTGCCAACTTTGCAAACGAGGCCGAGCGCTCATAACGGCGTTCGTCCATGTAAAGTCCGCGATTGATCTCAAGCTGGATAGCGTGCAGCCCAGCGATTGGATTGCCGTAATGCTCGGTGATGAAGCCACCGGCGTAGGGTTTGTTGCGGCTCACGGTGTAACCGAAGCCGCGCATGCATTGCTCGATTATTTCCGGCACAATCCCGACGCAGCTCGTGCCATAGCGATCGCCAAGCACCAGATCCGCGCGCGGCCGCTCGTCCCGACCCCCGGTGGTGGACGGCATTGAATGGCAATCGATCAGGATCGCAGCACCAAATTCGCGTTGCAGCCGCATGAAGAGCCGGCGCAGCGTCCGGTGGTAAGGCTTATAAAGCCCGTCAATGCGGCGCATCGCTTCCGCGACCGCAATACGCTGATCGTAGATTTCCTGGGCGTCGCCCACCACGCGCGCGACCGTGCCGAGCCCGCCTGCCACGCGCATTGAGCGGGTATTGGCAAACGAAGGCAGGCGCCCCTCGAACATTCGCGGGTCCAGTTCGTAAGGTTCGCGATTGACGTCGACGTAACAGCGCGGGAAATGCGCCCGGACCACGGGATGGCCGCGAGCCACCACGCCTTCGATCAGCTCGCCGACGAACGAGTCCTCTGAACGGCGCAGCGTCGCCAGATCGAGCCGTGAGGTTAGCAAGAACTCCCGGGGATAAATCCGCCCGCTGTGCGGTGAATTGAACAACAGCGGCCCACGGCAGTCCGCCGGCTCCAGGGCTTCGAACGGGGGATCGAGTTCGTCCTGCATTTCCGGCATGACGTATAGGGGCTTTCGTCGACTCGTGACGTGCGGCTGGTAGCTATTTTCCATACGCGCCGCAGCTTGCCAAGGCCATTTGCTGCCACAGGACCAAGCTTCAGCGGCTATTCCTTCACCCGATGTTTACCTGCCGTCCCGCTTATGGGATGCAGGGGGCCGGCCAAAGCCGGGTTCGTTGGTCATGTCCAAAATCCTGCTTGCGGAAGACGACATCGATATGCGCCGTTTCCTGGTCAAGGCGCTGCAAAATGCCGGCTTCGACGTGATTTCGTATGACAACGGTCTATCCGCCTATCAGCGATTGCGCGAAGAGCCGTTCGAACTCTTGCTGACCGATATTGTCATGCCGGAAATGGACGGAATCGAACTTGCCCGCCGCGCGGCCGAGCTCGATCCCGACATCAAGATTATGTTCATTACCGGCTTCGCCGCCGTTGCGCTCAATTCAGACTCAAGCGCGCCCAGGCACGCCAAGGTTCTGTCCAAGCCGATTCACCTGCGTGAGCTGGTCAGTGAAGTGCAGAAGATGCTAGCGGCTTGAGCAGGCGCGGTTCGGCGCCCTTACGCGCTCCTCACGTGGCCGAGGAACTTGTCGACGTTGGTCTGCACGCCTCGGGTATGGTCGAACAGGCGCTTGGTGGTTTCGAGCACTTCGTTAGAAGCCGCAAACGTTGCATCGGCATGACCGTTTAGATCGACGATATTTGCCGCTACTGCCCGTGAGCTATCGGCGGCGGACTGCGCACTGGCGAAAATGCCCGCGGTCGCGGCAGACTGCTGCCCGATACCGGTCGAAATCTCTGTTGCGAAGGCTTTGAGATTTTTGATTGCCTGAATGATCTGACTGATGGTCGAGACAACCGCGGAGCAGGTTTCGCGGACAGCCGCAATTTTATGTGCGATCTCATCGGTAGCTCTGCCGCTTTGCTGCGCGAGCGTTTTCACTTCACCAGCAACCACTGCGAATCCCTTTCCGGCCATTCCCGCCCGGGCTGCTTCGATTGTCGCGTTCAACGCCAAAAGATTGGTCTGTTGCGCAATACCCTGAATGAGATCGGTAATGGGCAGGATCTGCTCCACCGAGGCGGCGAGCTTGGCCAATTCCGCACTGGCGCTTTCCGATTGCTCTGCGGTGTCGTTGGTGAGCTTAAAAACGTCATTTGTGCGTCCCGCCAGTTCATCGATTGTTCGCGACAGCTCGCGTGCGGCCTGCGCCACTGTTTCTACATTTTCGCGGGTATTAACAACGGCTTCGACGCTCGAACTCGATTTTGATTTGGTGTCCTCTGCAGCCTTGGCCATCACCTCGGCGTTGTTGCGCACCGCGGTGACAGCCTTGACCAGTTGTGCGGCAATCTGTTTGACCGAGCCTTCAAATTCCGCGGCAAGCGCCGCCATCTCCTCGCGCCGCTTCAGCGCTCGCTGCTCTTCTTGAATCTCGAGCGCGTTGTGCCGAAAGATCTCGATCGCCTCGATCATCCGCCCGATTTCATCGCTGCGATCGCGATAACCTAATCGAACCGCGGTGTCGCCGGTCGACAATTTCTGCATGGCGTGGGTGATCGAGGTGATCGGTCTAACGATCGACCTGGCGACGAAAGCCATGGCGGCCACGCTGAGCACGAAGCAGGTGATCAACCCCATTGCGAGCGAAAGCATCTCGCGCCTCGTGGCGAGCGATAACTCCTCGACAATCGAATACGACTCGGCGGAAATCGCATTGAGGATCTTACGAATGTAGGCCTCGATGCCGGTAAAGCTGTCGTCGGTTTGGCCAAGCATCATCGTTGCCATCGGTGGGTCCGTCCGTCCAACGTCCAGCACGTCCCTGGCGGTGCTTTCGTACTTCTGCAGCTTTCCCTCAAGCGCGCTCAGCTCGGTCTTTACCTGGGCCGAAAGATCGGGCCGTGCCGCCAGTTCATCGAAGCTCTTCTTGATCGTCGAGAAATCGGCTTCGATCTCGTCGCGGAGATTCTGCAGAAGCTTCTCGTTTACGCCGTTGCTCGCCCAGGACACATAGCGAAATATCCGCATATGTGCGGCAATCACGGAGTTGTTCACCACCACCGCGGCGCCGCGGGTCGGCAAATTCGACCGTGAAAGCTCGTCCAAATTTCGGGCGACCTCGCGCGAGCCAAGTACCGCGATCACGCCCATCCCGAGCAGACAGCTTAATACAACGACGGAGGCGATGAAGGTTTTGGTGCGAATTGTTAGGCGTGACAGAAATCCGGACGCCGGCTCCTTGGCGAGTATGAGCATGCTGCGGCCTTTGCCCGGCCGTTTTCCTTCGTCGGCTGGTCGGGTCACTCTCGGTAGACTCCGACCCCAACGAAATAGTCGCCCATTTTTGCGATATAGCTGGTTTTATCCTCGATCTTATTATTGATCGGATTGGGCCATTTGTAATTGACCCAGCCTGAGCCAGGCCCGTTGGCGGTGTCGATCATTTCATGGATCAGGTATTTTCCGTCTTGATCCTTAAGGTCGAGGAGATTTTTTCCTATGAGCGCCGGTCGCGCGCCATGCGCGACGCATTTGCCTCTCAGATCGTAGATGAAGGGATAGAGATCGCGATCGTGAAAGTTGGCTACGGTCTTATCGGAAACAGCTTGGAAGGTCGTATCGGCGCCGTCCCTGACAAACATCTCTTTCACGCGTTCCACCATCGCCATGGCCTCGTCCTTGTTGCCGTATTCACCGGCCGACGCATAAGAACACTGCGTCAGCAACATGACCGCCACGAACGCGGTAAGCAGGCGAACCATAGCGAGGCTCCACGAGGGGAATGGCCAGCCCGGTCACAATGGTCGCCCACCATTTAAGGATTATTTAGGCTTTGGTACATTTCAGGGTAATTAAAGTTCATTAAATGATCACCAATCAACCCTCTGAAAAACGTAGCGAATTCTCGCCAATGTCTTTAAAAATCAGTTAATCGGGATCCCCCAGCAACGTTACTCCTAGGTTGATCTGAAAATGCCAAGACCGACCAAAGACGGCGCCCCGGCCGGGCCGCCGCGTCATCGCAAGCTCACCGATTTTGTTGTTCGCAACACCAAGCCCGAGCATCGGGCATTCAACATCTGGGACACCGAACAGCGCGGTTTGGTGTTACGGGTCCAGCCGAGCGGCCACAAATCGTTTCGAGTGTTCTACCGCCATAGCCACCGGCCGCGCTGGCTGCATCTGGAAAATGCCCGCGCCATCGGACTGGATGCCGCCCGTGATCTTGCCGCCGAGACCCGGCTGGCGGCGCGGCGCGGGAACGATCCGGTGGCCGAGCGCCAGGCCGAACGATCCTCTGGCACTTTCGGCGAACTGGCCAACGCCTATGTCGAGCGTCACGCCAAGAAGAAAAACAAGAGCTGGAAACAGGCCGACGCCTTGGTGCAACGTTATCTGTTGCCGCGCTGGAACAAACTGGCGGCCAAGGACATCAGCCGTGCCGATGTGCGGGCGACCATCGCCAAGATCGAGGCCCCAATCCTAACCAATCAGGTGTTAGCCGCTGCTTCGGCCATTTTTTCCTGGGCCATGCGACAAGACCTTATTGCCAGCAATCCCTGTCGCGGGGTTGATCGTAACAAAACCAAAAGTCGCGAACGGATCCTGTCCGATAGTGAGGTGTCGCAGTTTTGGACAGTTTTCGGCGACGCCGGTTTCATCCGCAGTGCCGCCTTGAAAATGATTCTCCTGACCGGACAGCGGCCCGGCGAGGTTTGCCACATGCGGTATGAACATATTGTCGATGGCTGGTGGCAGATGCCAGGGGAACCGGATCGCAAGCTTGGTTGGCCCGGTACTAAGAATGGAGCGAGCCATCGGGTGTGGCTCTCGGCCGCCGCGCAAGCGGTGATCGCGGAATTGGCCGAGGACGACGCCACCAGCGGCTTTGTCTTTGCTGGTCAGCACGGGGCCGCAGTTGTCGGCCTTGATGGAGCCATGCGCACGATCTGTAAGAAACTCGATGTTGAGCGGGCGACGCCGCACGATTTGCGTCGGACGTTTTCATCGAAGGTCACCGGCCTCGACTTCGGTAGAGATGCGATGAATCGGGTCACCAATCATAAAGAGGGCGGCATCGCCTCGGTGTACGATCGCCACGGCTATGCGAAAGAAAACAAAAACATCATGGAGGCGGTGGCCGATCACATCATGTCGTTGGTCGAGGGCCGCACTGATGATCGAGTGGTGAAATTCGGTAAACGTTGATTCCCTTTCCAAGACCCATTATAAAGGTGGGGTACGAGGCATCGGATCCGCCATGAGCTGCGTAGTATCCGGTGTAGCAACACCCCAATAAAATCGGCGTTGGATCCCCGCGAAGGTGATCGATCCTCAATCGAGACCGGCTGACGCCCCCGGTCGCGACACTGGCCTAAAGCCGGTGAACGAGGATTGTTGCGAATGCCCTCCGGTTGCAAAACTAAATCCGCCGCAGCGGATCACGCTCGTGCCGCGCGAAAAGCGATGGCGAAGTCAACCTGTAAAAGTGATTTTTGGCAAATGATGATTTCTAATGATCTCATGCGCCAGCGCGGACGGAAATCAGCGGCCCAACTGTCGATCCTCGGCACCCGACCTCATCTGGTCGCGTCGTCTCCACCAGATGTCCCTCCGGCACCTCCCCCTCACCTCGGCGAACCGGAACGGCAAATCTGGGACGATGTAGTCCGCGACTTCAGAGGCACCAGCGCCGCATTCGCGGTCCTGACCTCTGGCCTGGAAGCGCACATGCGCGCTCGCGAATGCCGGGCGATCTTGGCCGAGGAAGGTCTGACCGTGACCGGTCGCGATGGCCAGACCAAGGCCCATCCGCTGTGCACCGTCGAACGGCAATACCTCAAAGCCTTTCAACAAACCTTCCACCAACTCAAGATCAAGCTGTAATGTAAAATGGAACGCAGGCATCGTCCGCTCGGCCCCTACAAACGCCACGAGTTGCTGACCGGTGAGGTCGCTTCTGCCGCCCCCGGCTATTACCAGGGCTACGCCAAGAGCGGCTTCGACCAACAAAATCTGGAAGACTTCATCTCCGAGGACATGCGGGCCGACTGGTTAGCCAATCGTGCCGAGTTGCTGGCGTTCTGGAAATCCGGCGAGTACACCTCTCTCGACACATTCCCCGACCACGCCCCGACGCCTCATTTGTTTATTCGCGGCCAACCCGACACCCTGCCGTGGGCGGCCTCGGTGTTTGACGATGAGACTGCCCATGCCCCACACCAACATCGCTGACTACTTCATCGAAAAGAACGAGCCGCAAGAACTCGACGCCGATATGCGGCCCGACGATCCCATCGACATCCTCGGCCGTCTCACCTTTAAATCGTCGCCGCGGCAGACAATTGACTTCGCCACTATCAAGATTGACCGCGGCGTGCGCGACTATTTGGTGCAGGCAGTGCGAGATCGACGATGATCGCCTTCACCGACCAACAACTCGCCCTGGTCATGGCCGCCGCCCGCACCCTGCCGGTCGAGACCCGCGCCGAATTCCTCGAACTGATCGCTGCACAGTTGAAGATTTTCGTGACATTGATGTGCGCGACAATTCATCGTGGCTAAACATTCACTTTTGCTCGCCCGCGCCGACGAGGTGATCGAATAGGTGCACCATTTGCTGCGGTGCATAAGTCTCCTCCTGGCCCAAAGCAGACGTCAGCAAGCTGACGACGAATGTCCGCTTACGGGGGAATAGCGGACATCGGGGCGACGCACCTCAATGTCCGCTTCTGACCCAAACCGGACATCGGCGGATGCGGTCGGGTTGTCCGCTAACTACCGTCAGCTCGGCCTACTCGATCAGCTCGTC
>JBASAH010000285.1:0-1684 GCA_049650505.1 Xanthobacteraceae bacterium | reverse complement strand
AGCCAATCGAGCGCGCGCTTGGCTTCCGCCACCGCGCGTTCGCTGCCCGTTTCGATCAAGGCATGGCAGGCAAGTCCGGTGTCCCAGATCGGCGACACGCAAGGCTGGCAATAGGTTTCATTGTCGTGCACCGCGAGCAACTTGTCGACCGATTTGCGCGCAATGGCGCGCCGCGGATCGTCGGCGGCAATCCCAAGCGCGTCGAACATCATCACGCTGTTGGCCATGGCGGGAAAAATCGCGCCGAGCCCGTCTTCGCCGTTCAATCGCTCCGCGACCCAAGCGACGGCGCGATCGATGGCGCGCTGGCGCATGCTTTGCGGAAACCAGGGCTCGATGGCACGCAACGCATCGTCGACCACGCGAAAGAACCAGAACCACGAGGCTTTCTGCTGCGGCGCCTTCGGCGTCGGCCCGAGATGCTGCGGCGGCTCGAGAAATAGCTCGTCGATGCCGATCCCTTTCGGATTGCGGGCGCACGGCTTCTTCGCCATCAGCACCAAAAGCGGCACGATCACCGTGCGGCTCCAGTATGAGATTTTGTCGAGATGGAACGGAAACCATTTCGGCAACAGCATGATCTCGACCGGCATCACCGGCACCGCGCGCCATGGAATAACGCCGTAGAGCGCTAGCAGACAGCGCGTGAAGACATTGCTGCGCTCCGCGCCGCCGCGCAGGCGTACCGCGTCGCGCGCGCGCCGCATGTGTTCGGCTTGCGGCGAATCGCCGATCATCTTGAGCGCGAAATACGCTTTCACCGTCGCGCTCATGTCGAAGGCGCCGTCGCAAAACAGCGGCCAGCCGCCATGCGCGCCTTGAATGCGGCGCAGATAGGCGGCAATGCCACTTTCGAGCGCCGTATCGACCTGTTCGCCGAGATAATGGCGCAGCAGCACGTATTCCGCCGGGATGGTGGCGTCCGCCTCAAGCTCGAACAGAAAATGGCCGTCGGCGTGCTGCTGCGCCAGCAGCGCCTGCGTTCCGGAATCGATATGGGAATCGAGATCGGTCATCGCACCGTCATGGCGGAATCATTGGCGGAATCTTTGGCGCCGTCGTCAACGGCGTATTGGCGACGAGTTCGGCGGCGCGGTTGCCCGAGCGAATCGCACCTTCGATGGTCGCGGGCAAGCCGGTATTTGTCCAATCGCCGGCGAGCAAGAGATTGCGCCAGCGCGTCTGCGTGCCCGGGCGTTTTTGATCCTGCGCCGGGGTTGCGGCGAAAGTGGCGCGGCGTTCGCGCACGATCTGCCAAGGCGGTAATACAGTTGGCGGCGCCAGCGGCAGTGCGGTCGCCGCCGCCACTTCCGCCCAGATAGTTTGAGCCAATTGCTCGCGCGGCGTATCGAGCAAGCGGTCGCCCGCACTGATCGTCACCGACAGCCGGCCCGGGAAAGCAAAAATCCACTGCGTCGTGGCATTGAGCACGCCGAGGATCGGCGGTTGGCCGGCCGGCGGGTCGATGCGAAAATGCGCATTGACGATGGCGCGAAACTCGTTCGGCACGCTTAAGCCCTGCACCAGCGACGCCGCGGCATAGGGCGGCACCGCCAGGATCACGGCATCGCCGTCGGCAAGCGCAACGATCTCGCTACCGAAATCGAGCGCTTCGACACACTGCGCGCCGAACCGCATGGCGCGGAGCTGATGCTCGAGCTTAATTAGCGCGCCGCGCTCGCGA
>JBASAH010000284.1:0-4572 GCA_049650505.1 Xanthobacteraceae bacterium | reverse complement strand
CGGCATCGGCGGTGGCTTGGCGCGCCGCCGGAGCGGCCAACCATACGCCAAGCCGGGCCGCTAGCGCCTCTTCGTCGGCAACCTGTTCGGCGCCATGCGCTGCATCCAGCGAGGCATAGATATCGGCAAAGTTCCACACATGCGGCCCGTGGATGACGGCAGCCCCGAGCCGGATCGCCTCGATCGGATTTTGCCCGCCGTGGTGCGCCAGCGACCCGCCCATGAACGCGATCGGCGCCAGCCGGTACATCAGACCGAGCTCGCCCAATGTATCGGCGATATAGACCCCGATGTCCGGCATCGGTTGCGCGCGGCGCGAGCGGAGCGCGATCGCGACGCCCGCGCTTTTTGCGATTTCGGCAATGCTTTCGCCGCGCGCCGGATGGCGCGGCACGATGATCGTCAACAATGTCGGAAATTTTGCGCGCAACCGGCGATGTGCGCCGATCACGGCCGCCTCTTCGCCGGGATGGGTCGAAGCGGCGACGACGACAGGGCGCTTGCCGACGATCTGTTTTAGACGACCCAGAACCGCATCGTCCGCCGGCGGCGCCGGCAGGTCGAGCTTGAGATTTCCCGTGGCACTGACACGCGGTGCGCCAAGCTTCGCATAGCGCTCCGCGTCGGCCGCCGATTGCGTCAGGCATAAGTCGAAACGCTTGAGCAAGGCCGCGATCACGCCCGGCACCCGCCGCCACCGACTGAACGAGCGCTCGGAGAGCCGGCCATTGATGACTATCATGGGAATTCTGCGTGCCGCACATGAGCAAATGAGATTGGGCCACAGATCGGATTCCACGAACAGAGCCAGGCTCGGCCGCCAATGGTCGAGAAAGCGCTGCACAAAGCGCGGCGCGTCGAGCGGAACGAATTGATGCAGCACGCCATCCGGCAAGCGCTGTTCGGCCAGCGCAGCAGAAGTCACCGTGCCCGAGGTCACCAGTACTGCGAAATGTTGCGCGCGGAGCCGTTCGATGAGTGAGATGACCGCCAGCATCTCGCCGACGCTTGCGCCATGTACCCAAACGAGCGGACCGGCCGGGCGGGCGATGCTCGCCTGACCGAGCCGTTCCGTCATGCGTTCGGGATGTTCCTTGCCACGTTTTAGTCGCCTGGTCAGAAGGCGGAACGCAAGCGGCGAGCCGAATACGCAGCCCAATCGATACAGGCGCAAGGCGAGCGGCAAACTATCCGACACGCTAAGCTCCACCACCCGTCCGGTCGACGATGTCATAAGCGCGCCGCGTCGCCGCATTAAGCCGCTCCTCAAGCAGACGCCGCGCGGCTTCAAGCGCGGCCTCGTCGGCGTCGCTTGGCACGCTAAGCGGCTCGGCGGCTACGCCGGCACCGCTCCCAAACGGCAAGTTGACCGTGGTGCGGTCCCAGTTGTTGATTACGATGCGGCGGCTCGTTGCGATCGCGCTTGGATAAATCGGGCGCCCCGAAGCTTGTGCGAGTTTAATGATACCGAGGCCGGCGACGCGCGCCACTTTGGGCACATCGGCTGAGAGCGCGATAGAATGCCCTTCGGCAAGCGAATCGAGCATCAGCTGAAATGCTGCCACGCCGGCCTTATGCACGAAGCCGCCGCCGTGATTGCCCGAGCCACGGATCGTGCCAACGCCGAGCCGCGCTGCGGCAATCGCGTTGATCTCGCCGTCGCGATGCCGCGACACCAACATATTGACGCGATGCTTTGTTTTACGCGCGACCGGCGCGAGCAAATGCTGGCCGTGCCAAAATGCCAGGATGATCGGCATGTCGGCTTCGCCGCGCTCGTAAATATCCGCCGGCTCGAGCGTGAAGCGTGTCGTCGCGCCGACAAAGCGCAGATACTCGGCGGCGCTTATTCCGATCGCCGCCTTAGCCCATTGCTGTCGGCCGATGTGCCGCCATAGCCGCATGCATCCCCTCAAGTTACGGCGTATTGTCTGATCGGCCCGCCCGGTTTGCGATTATCGCAATGCGAGACCCTGGTCCCCAAGAAGCTTTTGATCCCCAAGAAATTTGATGAGCGCCGTGTGCCTGTCCCGGCCGGCTGCGATGAGCATTCCATGCCGCGGCACGGGACGATTATAAACCACATTTCCGCCCGCCAACGGCGTGAGCGCGCCGCCCGCTTCGTGCACCAAAAGATCGGCTGCCGCAAGGTCCCAATCGTGGCTGTTACCGCCGGCAAACGCCACATCGGCCGCGCCTTGCGCGACACGAATAAGCCGCAGCGCCAGTGAATGTCCGCGGGGCAGCCTGGTAAACGGCGGCATCGCCGAACTCAGCCGATCGAGAAGTTTCTGCGGACCGAGGACGCGAATATCGCGCAAATCCGCTCCAGCCGTCGCGGCGATCGGGATACCGTTAAGCAGGCTGCCAGCGCCGGCGCGCGCCGCGAAGAATTCATCCAAAGCGGGCGCATAGAGGCAGGCTGCGATCGGCCGGCCGTCTTCGACCAGCGCCGCCGAAATCGCCCAGTCCGGTTGGCCGGCGATATAAGCCCGGGTGCCGTCGATCGGGTCGATCACCCAAACGTGACGCGCACCGAGCCGACGGTCATCGTCGGCGCTTTCTTCCGAGAGCCAGGCGCAAGCATCGCCGGAGGCGATCAAGCGTTCGCGCAGCAGATCGTTAACCGCGATATCGGCGTCACAGACTGGCGAGGATGACGGTCCTTTGGTCCAGTTCTTGATCTGCTTACCGAACATCGACAACGCCAAACTGCCGGCGTCGCGAACCGCGGCGGCAAGCCGCGTTGCGGCGCGTGCCGAGATCGTCGTCGTATCTTCCGCCTCAATGGCCGGCAACGGTGAGGCCCTCCACGCGCAAGGTCGGCGCATTGGTGGCGTAGCGGAAAGTCAGGTCGTTCGCCGGCTGCAAGCTCGCAAAGATTTCGCCGAGATGGCCGGCGATCGTGACCTCGCTCACCGGATAGGTGCGCTCGCCGTTCTCGATCCAGAATCCGGCTGCGCCGCGGCTGTAATCGCCGGTCACGAGATTGACTCCCATGCCGATCAAGTCGGTAACGTAAAAGCCATCCTTAATTTCAGCGATCAGTTCGTCAGGCTTCCGTATGCCGGGCGCGAGGTAAAGATTGCTCGGGCTGGGGGAGGGTACCGATGACACGCCGCGATGCGCATGCCCTGTTGTCTTAAGGTGAAGCTCGCGCGCGGTTGCGCAATCAAGCAGCCAAGTCTTGAGCACGCCGTCGTCAATTAATTTGATCTTGCGCGTGGCAACGCCTTCGGCATCGAACGGTCGCGAGCGCTGGCCGCGCTTGCGCAACGGATCATCAATCACCTCGACACCTTGGCGGAGAATTCGCTTGCCGAGCTTTTCGCGCAGAAAACTCGTCTTGCGAGCGACTGCGCTGCCATTGGCGGCACTGGCGAGATGCCCAATAAGCGAGCCGGAAATCCGCGGATCGAATACGATTGGCACGCGCCGGGTGCTAACCTTGCGTGGGTTGAGCCGCTTCACGGCGCGCTCGCCGGCGCTGCACCCGATTTGTTCGGCGCTGTCGAGGTCGGCGGCATGCAGCGTGGAGGAATAATCGTAATCCTGCTCCATCGCGGTGCCGCTACCGGCGATCGCCGACATCGCAATCGAATGCCGGGAGCCAATGGTGGCACCGCGGAAACCGTGGCTTGTTACCAGCACCATGCCGCCCACTCCAGAGGATGCCGAAGCACCGCCCGATTTGGCGACGCCAGGGACGGCAAGCGCGGCTTGTTCGGCCTGGCGCGCACGCTTTTCGAGCACCGCAACCGAGGGCATGTCGGGATCGAGCAGATCGAGATCGGGAAATGTCCGCGCCAGCAGTGCAGCATCGGCGAGCCCGGCGAATTCGTCATCTGGCGCCGAGCGCGCCATCGCGACGGCGCGCTCGGCCAAGGCATCGAGGCCGTCCGCTTTGACGTCGTTGGTTGAAACCGCGGCTTGCTTATGACCGACGAGAACGCGAAGGCCGATATCATCGCTCTCCGAACGCTGCGATTCTTCGACCGCGCCATCGCGCAGCTCTACCGCAAGCGACACCGAGCGCACGGCAACCGCGTCGGCCTGGTCGGCGCCAGCGCGCCGCGCGGCTGCGACCAGCCGTTCGGCAAGATTCATGAGCGCGGATTGATCGAGAAGCGATGTCATTGTGGTTGGCAATCGGTTTACGGGCCCGGTCTGGGCAATACAAGTGAGCCCGGACCAACCGCGACAGAGGGCAGGAAATAGTGTCGTAAAGTGAAGATGTGCGGCAAAGGTGCTGGATTCAACCCGTATTGCCGCGCAAATCGAGAAGTGAATGAGAGTCGCGCCGCGTTATCATTGTTCCGACGCTCGGCAACCAGTCGTCAAGCATGCGGCGAGTTCGGTCGATGCTACCGGACCTTAACCAGGCTTTTTAAGCTGATCGCGACGGGGCCATGGCAAGGTCGCGGCAACCGGGCGGCAACAGCCTGGGATTTTCGGGGCGTCAAATGGAAGCCGGCAGGCCTACTGCCGGGTCGAGCCGCGCCGGCATTCCAGTTTGTCACATAGCCGTTTAGGTCGAGCATGAAGATCGCGTAATCGGCCACTCCTTGAACC
>JBASAH010000283.1:0-2767 GCA_049650505.1 Xanthobacteraceae bacterium | reverse complement strand
GTAAAGCAGACATCACAATTTGACCGCGTCATGTCCGCTTTATGCCCTCGCCGGCATAGAAACCGAGCACGTGCGTGGCGTAGAATGGCGCATAAAACAAAGCACGAAAGTTTTCCGCGAGCCTGATCCGCATCGTGGTAATTTAGTCCATCGACACACGCCGGTCGTGTCACTCTCTACAAATCTTTGCAGATAGTTCGGCGAGCGACAATCGGGCGCGACCTAATCAGCGCCGATCTCTTGAATGCGCACCTGAACGACTGGGGTGTCTATGGTCGCGACAGTGGCAGAGTTGAGTTTTTGGACGAGCGCCGCAGACGTGCCGTGGGGCAAGAACAAGGCCAACCAGTTTGACGCCGAGAAATTAGTCAACGCTGTTCGTGTGCGGATGCCAAACCCGGCAGCGTTCTCAGCGCGTCGCCCTGAGGCCTCACTTCTGCGCCGCTGCCTTGAGGATCGGCGTTAACCGCGCAATCTCGCTTCTGACCAGCGCATCGAGCGGTGCAGGACCACGCCGGCCCTTCTCGGCGATCGCGGCGCCGAGTTCGGCGAACCGCTTGCTCGCCACCGGATCGTCCAGCGTCTGGTTGAGGGCCGCGGCAAGCACGTCGACGACTGACTGCGGCGTGCCTTTGGGGGCGAACAGTGCGAAGAACGGCGCGATGTTGAACTGCGGCAGGCTCTCTTCAGCCGCGGTCGGCACGTCTGCCAGGAGCGGATGGCGCGCTGCAGCGGCGATCGCGAGTGCATGCACATTGCCGGCGCTGATCTGGGCCAACTGGCCGATGATCGGATCGCAAAAGTAGTCGACCTGGCCCGCCATCAGCGCATTCGTCGCCGGCGCGCTGCCCGTGAACGGCACGAGGGTCGGCTTGATACCGATCGCCGTGTTGAGGAGAAGACAGCCGACATAGGACACCGAGCCGACGCCGGCATGGGCCATGTTGAGCTTCGACTGGTTAGCCTTCGCATAGGCGACGAAATCCTTCAGCGTCCGGGCCGGAAAGTCCTTGCGCGTCACCAGCACTTCGGGAAACTCGGCGACAAGGCCGATCGGCGCGAAGTCCTCGGCGGGATCGTAAGCGAGGTCGGGATAAAGCGCTGGCGCCGCTGCATGCGTGCCCATGTGGCCAATGATCAGCGTGTAACCATCAGGCGTCGCGCGCGCGGCACGCGTCGCTCCGATCGTGCCGCCAGCGCCGTTGACGTTCTCAATTATGAACTGTTGGCCGAGCCGTTTGGCGAGTTGCTCGCCGACGATTCGGCCGGTGATGTCAGCGGGCCCGCCGGCCGCAAACGGAACGATGATGGTGACCGGACGCGTCGGATAATCGAAGGCTAGTGCTGCGGATAAGACTGACGCACACGCGACCGCCCCGAGGGTAAGATGCAGGAAGTCGCGACGGGCAAATACCATGGTCACAGCTTCGGAGGTTTGAACGGGGTGCCGCCAACCGATGAGATCGGCCGATCCGTCTTATCGGTCCGTCGTACCGATGCCACTATAACCTTTATTTTGTTGCGATGCCGTTGGTCTCCTATTGGCACAAAGCGGACATCAATGGACGCCAATCCGACATCGGCCGACACGATCAACTTCCCCAGGCGGGGGCAAGCATGAAGCGGCGGGCGTTTCTTTGGATACTCGGTTGGGCAGTGCCGCATAACATGACAACGCCCACAACCATAATTGGACAGGCCACGATCGCCGCTCTATCCATTCAGCGAACCTATTGAGCGATTAACGCGAGCCCAACATGACTGACGCACCTGCATACACGCCGCCGGAAGTCTGGGTCTGGGAGAAGGATGACAGTCCCAAGTGGCGCTATAGCAATATCAATCGTCCTATCGCGGGTGCGACGCATGAGAAGGAGTTGGCGCGCGGAAAGCATCCGCTTCAGCTCTATTCATTGGGGACGCCTAACGGCGTCAAGGTTACGATTATGCTGGAGGAATTGCTGGCCGCCGGTCAGAGCGGAGCGGAATATGACGCTTGGCTGATCCGGATCGGTGAAGGCAACCAGTTTGGTAGTGGATTTGTCGGGGTGAACCCGAATTCCAAAATCCCGGCGCTCATGGACTATAGCGAGCAGACGCCGCGACGCGTGTTTGAATCTGGCGCGATCCTGCTCTACCTGGCGGATAAATTTAGCGCCTTCCTACCAAACGATCGCGGCAAGCGCACTGAGGCGCTGAACTGGCTATTTTGGCAGATGGGTTCGACGCCCTATCTCGGCGGTGGCTTTGGGCATTTCTATGCCTATGCTCCGGTGAAGATCAAATACGCCATCGACCGTTTTTCAATGGAGGTGAAACGTCAGCTCGACGTGCTCGACCGGCAGCTTGCGGACAATCAATTCATCGCCGGCGACGAATATACGATCGCCGATATGGCGATCTGGCCGTGGTACGGCAACGGCATGTTGAACGGCGCCTCCTACAACGACCCGCGCAAGTTCCTGCAGACGCACGAATATAAAAACCTGACGCGCTGGACGAAAGAAATCGGCGAGCGCCCGGCCGTCAGGCGCGGGCGAATGGTCAACCGCGCCAGCGGCCCGCCCGAAGGACAATTGCACGAGCGCCATGACGCCAAGGATTTCGAGACCAAAACGCAGGACAAGATCGGCGCGCGCGGGTAACAAAGCGGACATTGGGTGAGCACCCGTCTATGTCCGCTTTTGGGGGTAAAGCGGACATCGGAAATTCGCCTCGTCATGTCCGCTTTTGACCCGAACCGGACATTAGGGCATCGACCCATCGG
>JBASAH010000282.1:0-1916 GCA_049650505.1 Xanthobacteraceae bacterium | reverse complement strand
GTCTTCGGGAAGCTCGGCCCAATAGTCCGGGACGAAATCGCAGTGCCGGTATTCCAGCGCGCCCTTCTTGCTCAACAGCTCGGTCGCGGTCGAGGCGTTGTCGTAGATCGCCTCGTATTGCGAATATTCCCAAGGAGTCATGCCGAATTTGGGCGCCTTGGCATCGTAAACCTCCGGCCGCGACAGGCGCGCCATGTAGGCGATGCAATCTTTCTTGGGATCCTTGGTGCCGGCCGCTCGCATCGCAGCATTGTTCGGCACCCAATACCAAAAGGCCGCCTTGCGCGTGGTTCCACCCAGCCGGCCGGCCTTCTCCAGCACCAGCACGTCGTTGCCCTGCCAGCGGCTGAATAGAGCCGTCGCCAGCCCGGCAATTCCGCTGCCGATCGCGATAATGTCGACTTCCGCGTCGAATTTATCCTTGGCCGCTGCCGGCGCCGAAGACTTGCGAGCGATGGTAGCCAAGCGACGTCCTCCCTTTTGTTATCACGGGAGATTGCCGCCGTCGGCGCTCGCCGATCTTTCAAATTCCGGATTTTATCGAATCCTGAAAAGCCCAATTGTCAGAAAATGTTGTCAGGTTTGGCGCGATGCCGTAACATTTCACCACCCCCGCAGTTGAGACGACAGAATCCGCGCGGGGCCTATTTTCGCGTCGCACAATTCGACGTGCGTAACGGCGAACTGGGGAGGAAGCGATGGTACTGTCGCCCCGCGAACGGCCGGGCCTGACGTCATTTCGCGGCCTTGAACAATTCCATCTTCGTGGTGACGCCAACGGCGTCGGCTATTGCATTGCCGGCGCCAAACCTTACGCGCTGGAATTCTCGAATTCGGCCGATGTTATTTGTTTGCTCCTTGGCGACATCAACAGCAACACCAAATTCGAGGACGATCGCGAAAAGCCGCTGGTGTTTCTCGGCGACTCCACCGCTTTTCATCCGCGCGTCGGCAATGTGCGCGTGCGCGCCGCCGACGTGCGCCACGGCTTCATCGCTTTCAGCTATGCGGGGGATTATCAGAGCGTGCTGGACGACCGCAGCATCGAGCATCTGCGGCGCGGCGGCAGCTGCAACAATATCCGCAACGACGCGATCCGGTTTCTGGCACGTTATATGAGAGAACGACTGCGACGGCCGGAGGGCTTGCAGGCGCTTGAGCTTCAGTTCCTCGCGCTCGGCACCTACGTCGAAACCATGCGCCAGCTTGCCGCCGCACCGCCGGCGCGGCGCGATATGCTCTCCGATCAGGATTTCGCCAGGCTCTGCGCCTATATCGAAGGCAATCTCGAGGACAAGCTTTCCTGCGCCGACCTTTCGCGCGCGGTCAATCTGCCGCTGCGTGTCATCTATGACAGCGTGAAGGCCCGCACCGGGCGCTCACCCTATAATCTCGTCATCGAAAAGCGTGTCGAACGGGCCTGCGAAATGTTGCGCGACACCGATGCCTCGATCGCCGAAGTGGCATGCGCGTGCGGCTTCTCCTCGCAGCAGCACCTGACGGCGACACTGTCGCGCCGGCTCGGGCGCACGCCGCGCCGGCTGCGCAGCGCGTCGTAAGTCTTACGCGAAGCTCGAGGTGGCCGGCATCACGACAATGTCGCGGATGCAAATCCGCTGCGGCTGTTTCCAGCAAAACACAATGATGTCGGCAAGCTCCTCGGCGCTGATGAAATCGGGATTGTCGCCCGCAATACGCATCAAAACTGATGCCGCGGCGACGGCCCTGCCGATCCCGTGACTGGCCCCGGTGACAACAACCAGTGGCTTCATGTTGTGGCGCCCTCAAACGGATTCGGCAGGTCGTCGCGCGCAACGCGCGAAAGCGAACATTCCCCGCTCAGACCTGGAGTGAACAAGCGGTTTACGTTTGGGTGCGATGCTGGCGGCACTGGGGCCGGATCGCATGTCCACATG
>JBASAH010000281.1:0-3521 GCA_049650505.1 Xanthobacteraceae bacterium | reverse complement strand
GCGACGGGCTGATGCTCGCGACCCTGCAACGGTTCATGAATAGCGGCAAGCCGATCTACGGCATGCATCGCGGCACGGTCGGTTTTCTCATGAACGAGTATAACGAACGCGACCTCCATAAGCGGCTGGCGGCCGCGCAGGTCACGGTGATCCATCCGCTCTTGTTGCTGGCGCGCGATGCCGCCGGCCGCGTTCACCGTCACCGCGCCATCAACGAGGTTTCACTATTTCGGCAGACCTACCAGGCGGCGCGGCTACGCATATTGGTCGATGGCAAGGAACGTCTCGCCGAACTCGTCGCCGACGGTATCATGCTGGCGACCCCGGCCGGCTCGACGGCCTACAATCTTTCGGCGCAGGGACCGATCATTCCGGTCGGCGCGCCGCTGCTTGCGCTCACGCCGATCAGTCCATTCCGGCCGCGGCGCTGGCATGGCGCGCTGCTGCCGGATCGCGCGCGCGTCACGATCGAGGTGCTTGAGCCGGCCAAACGCCCGGTCGCCGCGGTCGCCGATCATGACGAGGTGCGCTCAGTACGCTCAGTGGACGTCCACCTGGATCACGCGACCGCCATGCATATGCTGTTCGATCCCGGCCACAGCCTGGACGAGCGCGTTATCGGCGAGCAGTTCGGGCATTGAGCGGGCGGCAAACGGCAACCGGTGCGAAGCCGCGCTTGCGTTATGCCGCAGCGGAGTAAGTGATCGCCGGAGGCTCGGCGGCAAGTTCGTCGCCGACAAGCTCGTCGCCGACAAGTTCATCGCAGACAAGTTCATCGCAGACAAGTTCATCGCAGACAAGCTCTTGGCAGTACAGGCGCGCCTCGTCGCGCGCGGCCTCGGTGGCGAAGCGCCGCAACAGCGTGAGGAGCGACGCGACTTCGCCGACATCGGCGTCTTCATAGCGCGTGAGTACCCGCTCGATCGTCCGCCGCCGCAGCCGCGCGGTACCTTCGGCGTCGCGGCCAAAGTCGTCGCGCATCGCCGCGATTGCTTCCTTAAAAGCAACATGCGTCGAAGGTGGAAGTTGTGCCTTCTTCAACAAAGCCGGCAAGCCGGCGCCGAAGCGATCCCGCACAAGTCCGCAAACCCGCCGCACCGGCATGCCGCTCAATTCCGCTAAGCCTTCTTCGAATAGAGCAAGATTGCCGGATAAGAGCGCGCGTAACATGAGGCCGGCGGTGAGCTGGCCGCTGCCGCAAAGATGACGGATCAGCGAGCGAAGCTCCGCCTTGGGGCTTTCGGCGGCGATGGTTACGGTTGCCTTGTCGCAGGCTTCGCGCGTAACGCGGCCGGCGCGATCCGCCTCCAGCCAGGACCGGCCGACAACAAAGCCGGCGATCGTCTCCGACACCTTGGTCACCAGGTTTTGGCGGGTCGCGGCGGGAAGATCGCCGCGCGCGAGCAGCGCCGCGCGAATCGCCGCATCGTCGCCAAACCGCTCTACCAAGCGCTCAATCGCCGACGGCGCGATTTCGGCGGCATGATTTTCCGTCAAAATGAGGCAGGCCTCGGCATTGCCGAGCTCGGCGAGCGCGGCCGCGACCAACGACGGCAATACGACCCTGCTGGCGATCGCGACTTGAATCATCTCGCCGCCGGTTGCTACCGCATCCAACAGATCGGCATCGACCAAAAGCGGCGATAAGGCGTAGACCGGCGCCGCGATCTGCGGCTGATCGGCGGTGAGCGCCATGACGACCACCGGCGGCGCGACCGGACTTGCCGCCAACGCATCGGCGAGCGCGCGCCGCACCAGCGGCGATGGATCGTCGACCAGCTTGAGCATCAGATCTTCGGCGACGGCGATCGCATCGGCTTCCAGATCGGAAAAAAGATAGGTCCGCGCCAAGATGCCCGCCGCCTCGGCACGCTCGCTCGCCGGCGCGCTATCAAGCCATCGCAGGAAATCGCGGACGATCATCATCGCCAGGGCGCACCGAATTGAAGCTTGATTCCGATGCTAGTCGGAGCGTCCTTAACAAATGGTTTACCATAAATGTTTGCCTGCTCCGGCAGCGGCGCATGCCGGCAGCAACCTCTGCTAAGCCAGCGCGGCGAGCGGACTTTTTGCGCCGTTTCGCGGCCCGTCCAGTGCGGTTCAGCGATTAGAGATCGTTAACAAATGTGGTAATTGTCGGCGGAGCAACCGGACGCGAAACCGACCCCAAGAGCAGGTCCCGAAACCGACACAGCAGGAGGCATCGATGGCGCAACAGACGACCACGCGGCACAAGCGCGGCGGCCTCTATTTCGAAGATTTTGTTCCCGGCGAAGTTGTCGAACACCGTTATACCCGGACCGTCACGCAGATGGACAACATGTTGTTCTCCAACATGACGCTCAATCCACAGCCGCTTCATATCGACCGGCACTTTTGCGAGCAGGAGACGGAATGGGGCCAGCCCTTGATGAACTCGCTGTTCACGCTCGGGCTGATGATTGGCATCCAGGTCTCTGACATGACCGTCGGCACCACGATTGCGAATCTCGGCATGACCGATGTCAAATTCCCGCATCCACTGTTCGAGGGCGATACCGTGCATTGCACGACTGAGGTCATCGGCAAGCGCGAATCCAAATCGCGTGCCGGCGCCGGCATCGTCGAATTTCATCACCGCGCCTATAACCAAGACAACAAGCTCGTCGCCGAATGCCGCCGTCAGTCCTTCATGCGGATGCGGCCGAAATAATTGCGACCCGATGCGCTCGCTGCTTTTCGTTCCGGCCGACAGTGCCAGGAAGCTCGACAAAGCGATGTCGAGCGGCGCCGACGCACTGATCATCGACCTTGAAGACTCGATCGCGCTCGACGGCAAGGCGAGCGCGCGCGTGGCCGCCGCGGCATTTGTCAAAGAAGCGACGGCGAATGCGGCGCGGCCCTACCTCATGGTTCGGGTGAACGGCCTGCAGACCGGGCTGATCGACGCCGACCTCGATGCGATTGCACCGGCAAAGCCGGACGCGATCATGCTACCGAAAGCCGAAGGCGGCGCCGCGGTCATTCATGCCGACGCCAAGCTTGCGGTGCGCGAGGCGAAGAACGACTTGCCGGAGGGCCACATAAAGATTTTGCCGATCACGACTGAGACCGCCGCCGCGCTGTTCGTCGCCGGCACATTTGCTGGCGCGAGCACACGATTGATTGGACTCACTTGGGGCGCCGAGGATTTATCCGCCGAGCTTGGCGCGCGCGCAAACCGTGACGGCGAAGGCCGGTTCCTCGATCCCTATCGCCTGGCGCGCACCTTGTGCCTCGCCGGCGCCGCCGCCGCCGCAGTGCCGGCGATCGACACGGTCTTTGTCGACTTTAGAGACAGCGAAGGTTTTCGCCGCGAATGCCAGGAGGCTTGCCGCGACGGTTTCGTCGGCAAGATGGCAATCCATCCCGCGCAGGTGCCGATCATCAATGAGGTGTTCACGCCGTCAGCCGAAGCCATTGCGCAAGCGCAATCGATTGTCGCGGCGTTCACCGCGGCGCCGGGCGCCGGCGTCGTCGGAATCGGCGGGGTCATGTATGAC
>JBASAH010000280.1:0-3965 GCA_049650505.1 Xanthobacteraceae bacterium | reverse complement strand
AGCTACGCTGTTTGCTGCGATTGCTCACAGCCGGTTTTGGCCCAAAGCAGACATCCAACCGTCGCCTGGCAATGTCTGCTTTCGGGGGCAAAGCGGACGTCGAAATTCAAGAGCGTCATGTCCGCTTATGACCCAAAGCGGACATGAGCGGCTGTCTGTCCATCTACTTCCGTTCCGCTGGCCTGAACCGCTACGATGCCCTGTCCCGAATTCGAGGGTGGCCATGCGGCGACGCGACTTTATTGCGACTGTCGGCGCAGGAATTGCAGTCCAGCCGATCCGGTCGCGTGCCCAGCAAGGCCCGAGACCAGTGGTCGGGCTCATCAGCAGCACTTCGCCTCACGCCTATGCTTCGCGTATCGGTGCCTTCAACCGAGGCTTGGGTGAAGCAGGCTATACGGATGGCAGAAACGTCACGATCGAATATCGCTGGGCCGATGGCCACTACGATCGCCTACCGGCATTGGCCGACGAAGTGGCTCGCCACCAAGTCAACGTGATTGTGGCAATCACGACACCTGTCGCGCTCGCCGTGAAGACCACAACAACGACAATTCCGACCGTGTTTGAGGTTGGCGGTGATCCGGTCGAGCTTGGACTTGTCGCGAGCCTCAGTCGTCCTGGCGGCAACTTCACGGGCGTGGCTTTGCAGAATGCCGAGCTTGGTCCAAAGCGACTGGAGCTTCTGCATCGGCTGGTTCCGACGACGAGCGTTGCCGCACTTATCAATCCGACAAATCCCAACACTGTATCTTTGTCCAAGGAACTGGAACTGGCGGCCGGATCAATGGGGCTTCAGCTTCGCGTTCTTCGCGCAGCGTCGGAAAGTGATCTAGATGCAGCCTTTCAGACTATCGGTGACTTGCATATCGGGGCGCTCTTTATCGGGACCGATCCCTTCTTCAACGATCGCAGTACGCAATTGGCTACAATGGCTCTGCATCAGGGAATACCCGCGATCTATCAATATCGTGATTTCGCCGCGGCTGGCGGCCTCTTGAGCTATGGCGCCAGCTACACCGAACCAATGCGCCTTGTCGGTATCTATACCGGCCGCGTTCTCAAAGGCGAGAAACCGTCCGATCTGCCGGTTCAGCAATCCACCAAAGTCGAGCTTTTCATCAACCTGAGGACTGCAAAGACCCTCGGACTAACCGTACCGCAGACACTCCTGGTGCAAGCCGACGAGGTGATCGAATGAGACGTCGCGATCTTATTTAAGGCAACAGCCGGACTAGCATGGCCGATCGGTGCTCGCGCGCAGCAGACCAGGAAGTTGCCAACCGTCGGTTTTATGGGCGCGGGCACGTCTTTGATCTACAGCGAGTGGGTCAATGCGTTTTTGGAACGCCTCCGCGAACACGGCTGGACGGAAGGCCGCACCGTGGCAATTGAATACCGCTGGGCTGAAGGAAGTTACGAGCACGCCGCGGACATCGCGGCGGAATTCGTCCGGATGAAGGTCGACGTCATTGTGACGGCTTCAACCCCTAATACGCTTGCAACAAAAAAAGCGACGTCAGAAATCCCGATTATTTTTGCGTCAGCCGGCGACCCGGTTGGCGGCGGCCTTGTCGCAAGTCTTGCGCGACCAGGCGGCAATGACACTGGTCTGTCAATCCAGGCGGCCGAGACGACCGGCAAGCGCATCGAACTGTTACGCGAAGCACTTCACGCTCTGTCGCGATTGGCGATCATGGGCAATGGCAACAACAGTGCAGTGGTGGTGGAAATGCGTGAGACTCAGGCAGCTGCAGACAAGCTCGGTCTCAACGCAACTACGTTCGAGATCCGGCGCTCTGAAGACATCGCACCTGCATTTGAAAAGATCAGAGGGCACTTTGATGCGCTTTTCGTTGCTGCCGAGCCGCTGGCAAATACAAACCGGAGACGTATCAGTTCCTTCGCTCTTGCTATGCACCTGCCGACATCGTTCGGCTCTTCAGAATACGTCGAGGTGGGTGGGCTTATGTTGGACGAAGCCACCAGCGCCATCGACGTCGCGACCGAGCACAAAATCCTCAAGCGCATGGTCGATCTCAATCCGCGGCCGACCATCGTGATGATCGCACATCGTGACCAGAGTCTGGCCTATTGCGACCGCGTGCTCCGCTTCGAAAACAGCAGATTCGTCACCGACGAGCCGCCCGGGACGGTATAAGTCGCCGCCATCCGCGCTTGAACGCGAACGGCGCGGCTAGAGCGGGATGAAATTTCGTCGCAACATCATCCCGCTCTAGCTTTCGTTCGAGCATGATCTTTTCCCAAAAACCGGTTCCCACCCACGGATCAAGTCCGAGGGCAAGCTGTTCGGGATCATGCACTAATCAAATCGCTTTAGACTTCCGCGCAAACCGGATCAGCGAAAAATGACCAAGCGGCGGCATTGCCCGCCGTTCGATGAGTTCGATACCACCATGGCGCGTCGCCCAGTTGGCAAGCCGCTGCCAGCCGAATTCCGGGCGCCAGCCGAGCCGGCGCGCGAACGGAGCGAACGATTTCTCGCAGACCGCGCGCAGCCCGGTTTCAGCGCCCAGATGATTCACCAAGACGATTTCGCCGCCCGGCCTGATGACACGGGCAAACTCATCGAGCGTGGCCTCGGGGTCGGGCACCGCTGTGATCACATATTGCGCTACCACCACATCGAAGGCGGCCTCGGCAAATGCGAGATGCTGCGCATCCATCACCGCGAGGCCGTCAATGTTGCCGAGCCTGCGTTCCGCAACGCGCGCTTTGGCTTTACGCAGCATTGGCGCCGAAAGATCGACCCCGACGAGCCGGTTCGCCGCGGAATAATCCGGCAGCGAGAGCCCAGTGCCAACGCCGACTTCAAGGATCCGGCCACCGATGCGCTCCGCCGCGGCAGTCGCCGCTTTGCGGCCGCGTTCGAACACCGCACCGAAGACGAAGTCGTAGACCGGCGCCCAGCGCGCATAGGCTTTCGCGACGGCCGCTTTGTCGAATTGGTCGGCCATGAGTTGGTCGGCTGGCTCGCTTTAGAGCGCGATCGGGAAAGGCAGGCCGCTAGGATTTGACCGCCGGCGGCAATCTTGCGCAATCGTCATGCGCCGCTCGACGTCATCTTGCGCCGGCAAAGGCCGTGGCGGCATTGCTCGTCGGTTGCGCCGATTGCGTGCCGGCGATGATGCCGCCGCCGAGGACGCGCGCCTGGCCATCAGCCGCATCGTAGAACACGCAGGCCTGTCCGGGCGACACGCCGTCTTCGCCGCCAATCAACTCGACTTCGAAATCAGCCTCAGCATACCGGTGCAGCCAAGCAGCTTGTGGTGGGCGCGTCGAGCGGACCTTGACGTAAATTTCGGCGTGACGCTCGATCGCTTCGCTGATGGCAATATCGCCGAGCCAATTGACGTCGCGCAGTTGAATGCGACTGGTCCGCAACGCTTCGCGCGGGCCGACCACGACCCGGCGCGACGCAGCATCGAGGCGCACGACATAGAGCGGCGAGGCGGCAGCTATGCCAAGGCCGCGCCGCTGACCCACGGTAAAATGAATGATGCCGCCATGACGGCCGAGTGCGCGCCCGTCCATATCGACGATTTCGCCGGGTCCGGCGGCGCCGGGACGCAGGCGTTCGATCACGTCCGCATAGCGCCCGCTCGGCACAAAGCAGATGTCCTGGCTGTCCTGCTTGTCGGCAACGGCAAGCCCGAAGCGCCGCGCCAGTTCGCGCGTCTCCGCCTTGGTCCGATCGCCGAGCGGGAAGCGCAACAGTTCGAGCTGCGGGCGCGTCGTGGCGAACAGAAAGTAGCTCTGGTCCCGCTCCGTCTCGCGGGCGCGGTAGAGCGCACGGCCGCCAGCCGACAATCGGCGCGAGGCGACGTAATGGCCGGTCGCCAGCGCCTTGGCGCCGAGCTCGCGCGCGGTCCCCAGCAGATCGCGGAACTTGATCGACTGGTTGCATTCCACGCAAGGCACCGGCGTCTCGCCCGCCATGTAGC
>JBASAH010000279.1:0-9242 GCA_049650505.1 Xanthobacteraceae bacterium | reverse complement strand
GCCACTTCCCTTCTTAAAATTCTCGGTGAGTTCAATTGCGAATTTTTTGCCCAGGCCACTTCGTTGGTAGTCCCTGTACATTAATTTCCCTAGCGTCATGCCCTTCGTCCACGCCCACACGCTGTTATCAATAGCGACTGTGTAGATTTCGACTGCTCTTTCCGTATTGAAACGGTTGCGCTCGACCTCTCCGATTATGAACTCTTCGGCATTCGCCAGTCGCAGGTGTCCCTCCGGCGCGGCAATGGCATTCGTGATAATGGCTGTTATGGCTTCTTCATCACAATCCATTTTGCTATCCGACAAATTCTGTCGAAGCCACGGGAGCCCCGATCCTTCACCGCGCTATCCGCCGTGCCTCGATTTTCCCTTGGCTCGCTCGACACCACCACCCCGTCGTTTTCATCACTTACCCCCAACGAAGGACGGGTGCCGAACAGTGGTACTATCAGGATACACACCAATTTCACCGACAACCTCGTGCGCGTCGGGCTGAACTATCAATTCCACTGATCTGATTACGGCTCTGGCAGCTCGGCGACCGTGCGCGGTGCGGGCGAACAAAATCCCTTACCTTGATCAAAATCAATTTCAGTGTGGCGATGCCCGCCACGATTTTCGTTAGTGAAATCTTGCTGATCAAAAAATATGGTGAATTAATTTTTAAAATTATTCGCTGCTCGCAGCGGCGCGCGGATCGAGACCGCTAAAATGCGATCGTCACTTCTCGGTGACCGCAGCCAATAATGGATTGGCAGCAAACCTGATGCGGCTCGGATTGAATTATCAAGGCGATATCGTTAATGGGGTCTTATATGTGTCTCAGGCCCGAGGCCGCTGCCTCGCCAACGGGCAGGTAGCCGCAGCAAGCACGATCGCGAGGCGCGGTTCGCGGCCGATTCGCGGCCTTCGCTGACGATAAACCTACATGCATGAGCATGAGTACTACTGCCAAACCAGACATCCCCAAGCCAGAGATTGCTCCGGAAGCGGAAGTCGCCGAGGAAGACGACGAGCAATCGCTGCCGCAACCTGAAGAGGACACGGCAAAGCTTCGCTTTGATGAAGAAGCTGGCTCGTTCGCGGCGGGTCGCGCCACGATCATCCATTATGCCAAGATCGCACCGTCGCGGCCGGGCGTCTATCGGATGATCGACGGCCGCGGCGACGTGCTCTATGTCGGCAAAGCAAAGAACGTCAAAAAGCGTGTTCAGGCTTATGCCCGTCCGGCCGGGCTCGACACTCGTATCGAGCGGATGATCGCGGCCACGCGCCGCCTCGAATTCGTCGTCACCCGCACCGAGACCGAAGCACTGCTGCTTGAAGCCAATCTGATCAAGCGACTGCGGCCACGCTTTAATGTGGTGCTGCGCGACGACAAGTCATTCCCTTACATCCTAATCACGTCCGACCACTGGGCGCCGCAAATCCTCAAGCATCGCGGCGCGCGCACGCGGCTCGGCCGTTATTACGGTCCGTTCGCATCGGTCTGGGCAGTGAACCGCACCGTCAACGCGCTGCAGCGCGCATTTTTACTGCGCTCGTGCAGCGATTCGTTCTTCGAGAGCCGGACGCGGCCATGCCTGCTCTATCAGATCAAGCGCTGTTCGGCACCGTGCACGAAGGAGATCGAGTTTCAAGATTATTCGGCGCTGGTGCGCGAGGCCAACGATTTCCTATCGGGACGCAGTAAAAAGGTGAAAGACCAGCTCGCCGATGAAATGGAAAAAGCATCGGCCGGGCTCGATTTCGAACGCGCCGCAATCTATCGCGACCGCCTCGCGGCGCTCTCCGCGATTCAATCGCATCAGGGCGTCAATCCGCGTGGCGTTGAGGAGGCCGACGTTTTTGCGGTCCATCAACAAGGCGGATTCTCTTGTGTGGAGGTGTTCTTCTTCCGCACCGGTCAGAACTGGGGCAATCGCGCTTACTTTCCCAAGGCGGACCGCTCGCTTTCGGCCGGCGAAGTCTTGTCTGCCTTCCTCGCCCAGTTTTACGACGACAAGCCGCCACCGCGGCTGGTCCTGATTTCGCATGAGATCGTCGATCGCGCGCTTCTCGCTGAGGCGTTGCGCACGAGGGTCGGCCGCAAGATCGAGATTGCGGTGCCGTCGCGCGGTGAAAAGAAGGACCTAGTTGAGCACGCGCTTGCCAACGCCCGTGAAGCGCTCGGCCGCAAGCTTGCGGAGACATCCTCGCAAGAAAAATTGCTGCGGCAGCTCGCCGACACCTTTGGCTTGCCGCGGGTGCCGCGTCGTATCGAGGTCTATGACAACAGCCACATCCAAGGCTCGAATGCGGTGGGCGCGATGATCGTCGCCGGACCGGAAGGATTTCGCAAAAGCCACTACCGCAAATTCAACATCCGTTCCGCCGACCTGACCCCCGGCGACGACTTTGCCATGATGCGCGAAGTGCTGACGCGCCGGTTTAAGCGGCTCCTGGCCGAGGCGCCGAACAAAGAGCAGCGCGTGCATCTTGTTGCGTCCCCCCTTGGGGGGGAGCCCGATCCGGCGCAGCCGGAGCGGGAGGGGGGTGATCGGTCGAATCCAACATTCGCCCCGTCCCTCCCTATCCCTCCCCCACAAGGGGGGACGGAAGAGAACGCGGCCCCCGATGCGCATGACGAATCGCCCTGGCCCGACCTCGTCCTGATCGATGGCGGGCAGGGCCAGCTCACGGCGGCCCGCGAAGTTTTGACTACTCTCGGTCTTACGATTCCGATCGCTGCCATCGCCAAAGGGCCGGAGCGCGATGCCGGGCGGGAAACGTTCTTTATTCCGGGGCGCGACTCATTCAAGCTACCGCCGCGCGATCCGGTGCTTTATTTCGTTGAACGCCTGCGTGACGAGGCGCACCGTTTTGCCATCGGTTCGCACCGTGCGCGCCGTAAACGCGACCTGCGCGAAGCCGGCCTGCAGGAGATTGCCGGCATCGGACCGACCCGCAAGAGGGCGCTGCTTCTGCATTTCGGTACGCTTAAGGCGATCGAGCGGGCCTCGTTGACGGACCTCATGGAGGTCAAGGGTGTCAGCGCGGAAACCGCGCGGCGCATCTACGCCTTTTTTCATGACGGGGCGACCGCAACGTGATCCGCGTTAAATCATCCCCATATACGCACAAGTGATGCATTCGCCCTCTGTTGGCCGGGCCGCCGCGGCGCTATGGTGGGGCCATGAATTCGGCCATGGATTCGACCGTGCATTCGACCGTGCATTCGACCACGACCAGCCCGCCAGCCCACACTCCGGGACACGCTGCCGGACGCACTCCGGGACATACTTCCGGACATGCCCCGGTGCGCTCGCGCGCCAATCCGATGGCGTTGCCTAATATCCTGACCTATGGCCGCATCGCTGCGGTGCCGTTTGTGGTCGGCTGCCTGTTTTGGCAGAACATCCTCGGTGGCGAATTGTGGCTGCGCTGGCTCGCGCTCGTCGTCTTTATCACGGCCGGTGTTTCCGATTTTCTCGACGGCTATTTTGCCCGCATCTGGGGCCAGCAATCTTCGCTTGGGCGCATGCTCGACCCGATTGCCGATAAGCTTTTGGTAGCGTCCTGTCTCTTGATCCTCGGCGCCGAAAAGACCATTCACGGCTGGTCGCTGCTTGCCGCGATTGTCATTCTCTGCCGTGAAATCCTGGTTTCGGGTCTGCGCGAATATCTCGCGGAACTACGGGTCAGCGTACCGGTGACTCGGCTCGCCAAATGGAAAACGACGCTACAGCTCGTTGCTGTCGGTTTCCTGATCTGCGGCGAAGCCGGCGATGCTATCGTGCCGGTAGTGACCAAGACCGGCATCGCGCTGCTGTGGCTCTCGGCGTTACTAACGCTTTACACCGGGTGGGATTATCTGCAGGCGGGATTGCATCACCTGACCCAGGAGGATGCGTGAAGGAGGATGCGTGAAGGTTCGTTATTTTGCCTGGGTGCGTGAGCGTGTGGGTAAAGCGGAAGAAGACGTCGATCCGCCCGCCGATATCGCTACAGTGAGCGATCTGGTGGCATGGCTCTCTCGCCAAGGCGAGGGCTATGCCTATGCCTTCGAAAATCCCAACGTGGTCCGTAGCGCGATCGACAAGCGCCATGTGCGCGCCGATGCGCGGATCAACGGCGCGAAAGAAATCGCTTTTTTCCCGCCGATGACCGGCGGGTGAGGCGATCCGCTTGCACGATTATCTTGCATGCTCGAAGCGACCGAAATGACCGCCATCATCCGTTTGCAGGGCGAACCGTTCGACGCTGCCGGCGAAGTCGCGGCGCTGACGCGCGGGCGCGCCAATATCGGCGCCGTTGTCACGTTTACCGGGATCTGCCGGGCAGACGAAAATGGCGAACCGATTGCTGCGCTTGAACTCGAACATTATCCAGGAATGGCCGAGGCCGAGATCGGCCGGCACGTCGAGGCGGCGCGAGCGCGCTGGCCGCTTCTTGGCGTCACTGTCATCCACCGCTACGGCCGCATCGCGCCGGGCGAGGACATCGTGCTGGTGGTCACGGCGTCGAGCCATCGCCAAGCGGCGTTCGCGGCTGCGGAATTTCTCATGGATTATCTGAAAACCCGCGCGCCGTTCTGGAAGCAAGTGGAAAAGGCGGGCGGCGAGCAAGCCGGCGCAAAGGAAGCGGTCGCAAAGATCTGGATCGAGCCCAAGTCGAGCGACGATTCCGCCGCCGAACGCTGGAAGTCGGCGACGACAAAGCGCGAAATCGCGAGCTAATCCCCGATTATTCCGCGGCGACCCGCGGCGGCGTGGTGCCAAGCTTTGGATTAAGTTCGCAAGCCTCCTCCCAGCTCAGCACGTTGAGCGATTTGACGAACTTGCCGACGCCGTCGACTTCGGCGCAGAACAAGCCGAGCTCGATGATCTCTTCGTCGGAAAAATGTTTCGTCAGCTCGGCATAGACTTCATCCTTGTCGATGGCGTGTTCGCCTTGCTTGAACAGATCGGCGTAACGTAGAGCTGCTTTCTCGCGCGCGCTGAACTGCTGGCTGCCCGTATAATCGAACAAATCGTTGATCATGCTTTCGGTCAGCCCTTCCGCCTTGGCAACGTTGGAGCGAACGGTCGAGCAATAGCCGCATTGGTGCGCGACCGAAATTTTGATACGGCACATTTCTTTTAACTTGTGCGGCAGCACGCCTTGATAAAGCAGCTTGTTCCAATATTCGACCCAGGCGACGCCGAGCTTTGCTGCGCGTCATCAAGCTCACGACGCGCGGATCGGGTGCGCCGGTCCGCTTGGCGGATTCGATCAATTCACGCGTATGGGAGGTTTTTTCGCTTTCCTCGATGTATCGCAGCCTCGGCATTGTTTCCTCCTGCTATTTTTCCGCAACCGGCAGGCCATGTTTCGTTATGACTGCAAACCAATAGCAGCTCACGCCGCGACAGCTTTTCTCGATGTTACGGCCTTCAAAACATCGCGTGGATCGGCGCGATCGCGGTAATCCGGATCGGTATAGGCATAGACGATAACGCCGTCGCGATCGATGACATATGTGGCCGAGACGGGGAGGGCCCATTCGCCCGGCGTTCCGTTGCAGGCGGGAATATCCAGGTTGAAGCCCTGATACGCCGTCTTAAGTTCGTCACTGAATTCGTAGACCAAGCCGAATGCCCGCCCGACTTTCTGCCCTACGTCGCTAAGGACTTCGAAGGCGAGCGCATTTTTTTTCCGCAGTCGAAAGCGTGTCGTCAGGCTTCTCGGCACTAATCGCGACCAGCGAAGCGCCAGCGGCGGCGATCTCCGGCAGAATTTCCTGATAGGACTTAAGCTCGAGATTGCAGTACGGGCACCAGCCGCCACGATAGAACGTGACGATCACGGGCCCCTTCTTGCGCAGCATCGTCACGTCGATCGTTTCGCCTCTGGCGTTCTTCAGCGCGACGGTCGGTGCGCGGTCGCCGACCTTCAACATTGTGTGCGCGATGGCGCTCCTGCGCAGCTGATCGATGTGGCGTTGCATAATCGCCTGGCGCTCAGACGGAACGCGTTTGTACCAGCCAGCGCGATATTCGGCGAGTTGTTCTTTCAACGACATGCCGGTCTCCTGTTGCGAAAATGCCTGCGCCGCGGTCAAGCCGCCAGGCGGGCGCGATTGTGCGATTGGCCGAAGTCGACCGGCGCACCTTTGGGAATGATTCCGGTCGGATTGACCCGTTTGATCGACCAGTAATTGATGACGTAGTAGCGCGGCTTGACCGTCGCGGCGACGCCGGGAATTTGATACAGCTCACGCGTATAGTTCAGTAGATTGGGATAATCGGCGATCCGCTGTTTGTTGCATTTGAAAAGCGAAAAGTACGCGACATCGAATCGCACCAGTGTCGGGAACAGACGCCAATCGGCTTCGGTAATTTGCCGGCCGGCCAGATAGCGCTGCCGGCCTAGCCGGGCTTCAAGCTCGTCGAGCGTTGCGAATAACGCATCGTAGGCCGCCTCATAGGCTTCCTGCGTGCGGGCGAAGCCGCGGCGATAGACGCCATTATTGACGTTGGCATAGACGAGCTCGTTGATGCGGTCGATTTCGGCGCGTACCGCCGGCGGATAAAAATCGACGTCGTCGTCGGCAACGCCGTTGAACTCGGTGTTGAGCATCCGGATGATCTCCGACGACTCATTGTTGATCACGCGCTTGGTTTTGCGGTCCCGGTCGCCTACGCAATCCCCGGCCTTAAGGAGCAAGGCTGGGCGGCAAAGACACTGTCGGCGGTCAGCTCATGCTCGGTTTTGTCTCCGCCGTGGCAGTCGCGACCAATTTTGCCGTCGTTGCGGGGTTGACGCTGGCATCCGACGGTGGTCGCGTTGCCACTTGGGATTCTCGGCGCTGTGGTCGGTAGCCTGCTTGCCGGACGCGATCCCGAGCATGAAGAGCGCTTTGGTGAAATGACATTCCGAATCCAGACCGGCCTGAGATCGAACGATCCGTAAAGGCAGAGAACTGCGGCAATGCCGATAAAAGGTCTGATTTTCGACGCCTATGGCACGCTCTATGACGTGCACTCGGTGCAAGCCAAGACCGAGGAGCTTTGCCCGGGCAAAGGCGATCTGATCACGCAGGTCTGGCGGCTTAAGCAGCTTGAATATACCTGGCTACAAACGTCGCTGCAGGATTATCGCGACTTTACTTACCTCACGCAGGCATCGCTCGAATTTGCGCTGCGCGCCGCCGGGATCGAGCCGAGCGAAATGATCACCAGGCCGCTGCTCGAGAAATATCTCGATCTCGATCCTTATCCAGAGGCCAAAGAGGCGCTCGGCGCATTGCAGCGCCGCGGCGGCTTAAAGCTCGCTATCCTGTCAAACGGCAGCACGGCCATGCTGACCGCATTAGTCAAAAATTCCGGGCTTGATAGTTTTCTCGACGCCACCATCAGCGTCGACGGCGCGCGCAAGTTCAAGCCGCACCCGGATTGCTATGCGCTCGTGGAAAAGACGCTCGGGCTGAAAAATGACGAAGTGATATTCGTCTCGTCGAACAGCTTCGACGTCGCTGGCGCCAAGCATTTCGGTTTTAAGGTTGCGTGGATCAGACGCGCGGCCCCCGGTGCGCCGAGGGGGCCGATCGGACCGGCGCAGATGTATCGCCTGTTGCGCGGCAATGCCGAGACGCTCGGCTATCGGCAGGATTACACGGTTGGTGCTCTGACCGATTTGATCGGGCTTTTGTGAGACTGCAGGCGGCCCTTTAAGCCGCCGCGGCCTTGCCCTTCGGTTGAACTTCGGCGGTATAGTCGCTCATCAGCGCTTGCGTGATGCGGCCCGGCGTGAATTTCCAGTTACCGATCTCGGCCACTGCCGTTACCTCGGCGGCCGTGCCGGTAATGAAGCATTCGGAAAAGTTCGAAAGCTCCTCGGGCATGATGCGCCGTTCGATGACCTCGATGTTGTACCGGTTTGCCAATTGCATGGCGGTGGCGCGGGTGATGCCGGCAAGGAAGCAGTCGGCGATCGGAGTGTGGATCTTGCCGTCTTTGATGAAGAAGATATTGGCGCCGGTACATTCGGCAACGCGGCCCTCCCAATCGAGCATCATTGCGTCGGCATAGCCGCGCTGTTCGGCGCGATGCTTGGAGATCGTGCAGATCATGTAAAGGCCGGCGGCCTTGGCGAGACACGGCGCGGTCTTCGGATCGGGCCGGCGGTACTCGGCAAGGTCGAGCCGGATTCCCTTCAGCCGCTGCTCCGGATCGAAGTAGCTGGGCCATTCCCAGGTGGTGATGGCGAGATGAATCTTGTTGTTCTGCGCCGAGACCCCGAGCGCCTCCGAGCCACGCCATGCCAGCGGACGCACATAAGCGTCTTTCTGACTATTCTTCTCGAGGACGAGTTGCTTGGCGGCATCGATCTCGGCAACCGAATAGGGAATTTCGAAATCCAAAATCCGCGCTGAATTCTTCAGGCGCTCGCTGTGCTCCGTGCCTTTGAAGATTTTGCCGCCATAGGCGCGTTCGCCCTCAAACACGCAGCTCGCGTAATGAAGGCCGTGCGTAAGCACGCTGATCTTGCATTCGGCGGTCACGATCAGCTTGCCGTCGAACCAGATCAGATCAGGCCGTTGGTCGAAGGGCACTGCCATGGCATTGCCTCCCTCGCATCGCTATTCCCAATGCGCGCCGTAGTTTGGGCCGCGGTGGGGCTTTTGCACCGAAACCGTAGACCGGCTATGGTCTGCGCCGCTCCTTGAGAGGCGGGTGAGGCCTCGCACGGCTTTCGCGCGATGAGAGCGGCACGGCCAGCACGGCACTATCCCGGAGCGGATCGGCTTCGAAACGATATCGCGCTGGCAACTTAACAACCAAGCCAAAATATGTCAACATGGCTGACCTAATGACCAATATCAGCATCATGCGAAAGTCGCCCTCGGCCGCAGTGCCGGTCGAAACGGTATTGCCGGCGGACGAACTTCATTTCGACCTCATCGAACTTTTGTTCTTTGCCTACCGCGATTTCGTCAGCGATCCGGATGAAGTGCTGGCGAAGCTAGGTTTCGGCCGGGCGCATCATCGCGTCTTGCATTTCGTCAACCGCAACCCCGGCATGAAGGTTGCCGAACTGCTAGACGTCTTGAAGATCACTAAACAATCGCTCGGCCGCGTGCTCAAGCAATTGATCGACGAAGGCTACATCCTGCAAAAGGAGGGGGCCAACGATCGCCGCCAACGGCTGCTTTACGTAACGGCGGGGGGCGCGGCGCTGGCCGTCAAGCTTGCCGGCCTGCAGACCGCGCGCATTGCGCG
>JBASAH010000278.1:0-2024 GCA_049650505.1 Xanthobacteraceae bacterium | reverse complement strand
CGGCTCGCCCTTCTTCCAGTACTTCTCGCGGTGCAGGTAGCCGTGGTGCCCGGTCGCCATCAGAAGGCCGACCGAGGTCTTGTCGTGCACCTGCGCCCGGTAGGCGCCGGCATTGAGCCAGTTCTCCTCCGGGTCGCGGGTGATCGAATAGGTGCCGGTGCCGATGTAGCGGCCGCCGTCCTTCTCGTGCCAAATCGGCGAAGGGAATTTCAGAACGTCGACGGCGTCGCCCATCAGCACGTTTTCGAAGATCGGCCCGTCGTCTACGATCTCGTGCGGCACAATTTTCGGCTTAGTCAGGAATGCCTCGCGATAGGCGTCGCTCAGCTCCCATTTCGTCAAATGGTCGGGGAAGCCGAGCGTCATGTTGCGCCGCGTTCCGGCGAATATGTTCATCAACAAGCGAAAGCCCGGCGGACAGCCGTCGATGTCCTCGAACACGACGCAAGGCCCGTTCTCGGCGCGCAAAACCGCTTCAGCAGCGAGCCCGATATCCTCCTGCCAGTTAGCGCCGCGCACCGTGCGCACTTCGCCGAGCCGCTCGGCTTCAGAGAGCCATTCGCGCAAATCGTCATAGGCGATGCGCGCCGTGTCGTTCAAACTCATACCTGCTCTACTCCGGTTTGATATTGGCGAACTTTACCACTTTCGCCCATTTGTCGATTTCGCTGGCGATGAACTTGCCGAAATCGGTGGGCGAATTGGTCATCACGATCGCGCCGAAATTGGCAAGCTGTGCCTTGAGCTTCGGCTCGGCGAGCGCGGCATTGGTCTCGCGGTTGAGCCTGTCGATGATCTCGGCGGGCGTGTGTGCCGGCGCGCCGATCCCGGCCCATGAACTGGCTTCGTAATTGCGCAAGGTTTCCGCAACCGTTGGCACGTCCGGCAGCACGTCCATGCGCACGGCGCTAGTCACCGCCAGTGCGCGCAGCGTGCCAGCCTTGACGTATGACATCGCCGATCCCGGCGTGGTGAACACGATCTGCACTTGGCCGGCGAGCAGGTCGGTCATCGCCGGCGCTTCGCCGCGATAGGGCACCAGCGCTATCTTGAGACCCGCCATCATGTTGAACAGCGCCCCGGCGACATGGCCGGTCGAGCCGATGCCGCCGGAACCCATATTGATCTTGGCGGGATTGGCCTTGGCATAGGCGATGAATTCCGCAGTCGTTTTTACCGGCAGCGACGGATTGACCACAACGATCAGCGCTGCACGCTCGATGCTGGCGACCGGCGCGATGTCGCGGGCGAAGCTGAAATCGAGATTGTCGTAGAGCGTCTCGTTGATCGCACCAGGCGAGCCGGCCAGCAAAAGCGTGTAACCATCCGGCGCCGCATGGGCCACAAGACCGGTGCCGATGTTGGTGCCGGCGCCGCCGCGGTTCTCGATGACGATTTGCTGGTTGAGACGCTCCGACACTGCCTGTGCGACGAGCCGCGCGACAATGTCGAACGTGCCGCCGGGCGGGACCGGAACGACGAGACGGATCGGCTTGCTCGGATAGGTATCCGCATGCGCGAGCCGTAACATAGCCGGCGAAAAGGTGGCGCCAGCCGCCAAATGCAGAAACTTTCGTCGGCCAAGCTTCATGCCGTCACGCGCCGGTCCTCACCGCTTACCTGCCAACCTAATCATGATCCTGCGCGACATTGATCACCGCGCCAATTAAGGCTGAGAACGAGGCGATTACAGCAGGGATTTACGACCGGCGGAATAGGGTTCAGTGATTAGCTTGCACGACAGCAATCCTGAGTCGCTCATGTCCGCTTTGGGTCAAAAGGCGACATCAGCGTCGTGCTGACCTATGTCTGCTTTACCTCCCAAAGCGGATATTCGTGAGCGCGTTTTGGATGTCCGCTTTGGGCCATGAGCGGACTCATGCACTGCAACAATCGGTGTGCGGCCTATTCGGGCAGGTACTGACGGATTTTCGCCAAGAGTTCACGCGGGCTGAAGGGCTTCGGCACATAGTCATCACAGCCCGCCGCCCGCGCCTTCGTTTCCTCGTCGCTGAGGGCGTAAG
>JBASAH010000277.1:0-14172 GCA_049650505.1 Xanthobacteraceae bacterium | reverse complement strand
TCTCAACACAGCGCCAAAACTTGCGCTCGGCGATGACAATCAGATGCTGATAGAGCGGATCCGCCTCCGGTAATGACTGACAGGACCGCAGTCCTCGCCGCTACCACCCACCTATTGTGCTGCAGCTGCGGCATGTACTTCTCGGCCGCGGCTTCTTCCGAGAACGACCACGGCAGCATGAACTTGGCCTCGAACACCGCCCCGGTGGCCTCAACCCGGCCATCGAGGGTGGCCGCCATCCAGCGCAGCGCTGGATGCCGGATCCGCCGCTGGATATCGGTGAGAACTTGGCCAGTACTGTGCTGATACCAGCGCCGGTTCAGGTCCTCGGTCGCAAGACCGAGCTGGACGACGAGGTTGCCCGAAAGGTCCTCCGGCTCGACCTCGCCGCGCTTTTCCTGCCATAGCCGGACGAGCGCCGCCTCGTCGTTGCCCGTAATAATCCGGGCATCTGAGCCGTCGATAAAGTAGCGACGCCGATCTGAGCATTGGGTCATGTTGGATCTCCTACGCGATCGAAAATCGCTATAACAATATAAAACAAATCGATGCGGAGTCAATTGAAAAACAATCGAATTGACGCGACTCACTGACTTTGGTCGTACAGGGCTAATGATTACAGCTTCCCAATGTCGAGCGGCCCGAGGTCTCCTTGACTGGACTCAGCAGGAACTCGCGGATGCCGCCCGGGTTGGAGTGGCTACGGTTCGGATATTTGAAGGGGAAGCAGCAGAAACACGTCCCGCGATCCTTGCGGCGCTTAGACGAGCGCTTGAGTTGGCTGGTGTCGAATTTATCGACGAGAATGGTGGTGGCCTCGGCGTCCGCCACCGCAAGCGCCAGCGGTCAAAGCCGACTAGGTGATTGTTGCCGAGCCAATTAAGGAGCGCCACACGTCGAGTTCATCGACGAGAACGGCGGTGGCCCCGGCGTGCGGCTACGAAAGCGGCACCAGAAGTAGAGCTAGGCCGGGAGAACTAGCGGTAAGCGGCGTTACGCACCGGCCCACGGATTTGCAGACACAGATCTGGCGGTCCATGTCCGCCGCAAGGCGACCATCCGCATCGCTATCTGTTCACTGTCTTCGCGGTGAAGACCGACAAATTCGACGTTAAGGCTGAAACGTCGGCGGCGGTCGTCGGCTTCAATTTGCATTTTAATGCGCTGGCTAGGGCGGAGATAATGGGATTGTTCAAAAGGTGATTTGGGCAAAAAAAATCCCGTACGCTACCGCTCGACCTGCACGCCAGAGGCGTCCGACGACACCTGCTTCGCAGGCTGCTCAGCACCCTTCGGCACGACGGCAGCACGCGTATCCACTTCGCTCTTCGCTCGCCAACAGAACTCCGTTTTGATCGATATGTTGCGCTAGCCTTAAGCCTCATCATCTGGCGGCTGAGATGCCGGCTCGACGACCGCAACGGCGTCGGAAGCAGGAAACGTCTCCTCTAATCCTTCCTCAAGCGCCTTAACCAGACGATGCCGCGGGTCCTCGGCCTCTTTGCGCTCAGCTTTCAGATCGAGCTGTTTCAGCTTCTGGATTGAGTCAAGCGAGATGCCGTGATCGGCGAGAGCGATGCTGACTTCCTCATACGATTTGTACACCACGTCCTTGTGGCCTTCGGGGCGGATGTTCATCGGCAACAGCTTGATCCACATCTTGGAATAGAATGTGTCGAGTCGCTCCGGTGAGGATTCGACCCATTTCACGAACGCATCATAGCCACCGACATCCTCGAAACAGCGGGCCAGCACCTCTTTGACCTCGGCGGTCATCTTGTTCGCGCGGTACCGCTTGGACCACGCGGTCATTGGCATCGTTGCGCATGCTCGCGTAAATTCCGCGTGTTTTACGCGGCGCCGATTGCGGTTGGGCCACCATTCATCGGGCTGGCGGCGTAGAAGATTTGCCAGTCGATCCATCGACGAGAACGGCGGAGGCCCGGAGGTGCGGTTACGGAGTCCGCACCAGAGGAAGAGTTAAGTCCCTGGGAAAAGCGGCGCAGCAGCAGCTGAGCCCGAGCGTTTACCACGCGTCGTCAGCAGGCCGATTTCGTGAGCCTTGACCCGCGGGGGTCCGACATCTGGGCGCTCCAAGGGGCGATTTGCCGCATCAAATCCTGTTGCCGGCGCTCCAGCTCCAGAAGTCGCGGCCTTCTTCGCGCAGAAAACGCGCCAACACCATATTGTGCACTTCGGAAGCGCCATCGACCAGGCGCGCGGCGCGAGCAGCGCGGTAGATCCATTCCAATATTGTATCCTTCGAATAGCCGCGCGCCCCGTTGAGTTGGATGGCGGTGTCGGACGCCTCGTGTAGCGTATCGGCTACATGCACCTTGGCCATGGAGATTTCTTTGCGCGCGCGATCGCCGCGATCGAGCTTCCAGGCGGCATGCATGGTCAAGAGGCGGCCGATTTGAATACGCTGCGCGACTTGGCCGAGCTTAATCTGCACGCTTTCACGGTCCGCAAGCTTGACGCCGAAACCTTCGCGTTTGGCGACGTAGTCCTGAGCAATCTCCATGCAACGCTTGGCAAGCCCGAGCCACCGCATGCAGTGCGTCAGTCGCGCCGGACCGAGCCTGATCTGTGTCACTTTGAGTCCATCGCCGATACCGAGCAGCACGTTGTCGTCGGCGACTTCGAAGCCATCGTATTCGAGTTCGCAGTGGCCGCCGTGCTCCTCTGGGCCCATTATCGGGATGCGGCGGACGATGCGCCAACCCGGCTGGTCGCGATGGTGGAGAAACGCGGTCAGCCCGTGGCGTCTATCGTCCGACGTTCTTGCAATCACGATAAAATGCGCGGCCTCGGCAGCACCGGTAATGAACCACTTACGGCCGGTAATGATCCATGTGCCGTTTTTCTTCTCGGCGCGGGTGCGGATCATGCCGGGGTCCGAGCCGCCGCCCGGCGCCGGCTCGGTCATGGCGAAAGCAGATTTGACTTTGCCCTCGACAATCGGGCGCAGCCACCGTTCTTGCTGCGCCGGCGTGCCGATGCGCGCCAGGAGATTCATATTGCCGTCATCGGGCGGCGCGCAGTTGATGGCGAGCGGCCCGAACAGCGAACGCGCCGCCTCTTCGTAAATGGCGGCCCAGGCGACGATCGGCAGCGCCATGCCGCCAAATTCCTTGGGCGATTGCGGCGCCCATAGGCCGACTTTTCTCGCTTTTTCTTGAAGCGGGGCTAGCCGGGACAAAGGTATGTTTTCGTGCTCGGAAAAATTCTGCGGATCGGATTCAAGCGGCAACACGTTTGTTTCAATAAAGGCGCGCGTGCGCTGCCGCAGGTCCTCGACTTCGGGCGAAAGCGTAAAATCCATATCGATCAACCCCTCGCAAGCTTGCAATCATCGTCAAAGCCGTAAAACTTGACCCAGAAGGACTTAACCCAGATGAGAGTTTATAGCTAAGGCAAAGCCGAGGTGGAATCCAATGAACCGCATCCTATTGGTGATCGCAACCACCGCAGCCGTCCTCGCTTTTGAGGTTTCTGCCGGCGACGCAGCTTACATCGGCAATGCGCCGTGGTGTGCCGTCGTGAACATCGGAGCGGGTGACGTCGAGTGGGATTGTGAATATCCCTCTGTGCAGGCCTGCTCGTCCGCCCGCTCAAGCGGCACACCCTTTGGCGCCATTGCCGCGCGCCCCATTTGCCGCCGCCAAACGGCGGTGCGACAATGTCTCTAAAAGCTCGGCCTTTAATAGCACGGCGGAAGGCTCGACTTCATGCTGGATTCGATTTCAAGCGCATCAACGCAATTTACTCTCGACGCCGACCAGATCACGGTTCGCGATATGGCGCGCGCCTTCGCCGCGGAAGTGTTCGCACCCAATGCGCTTGCATGGGATGAGTCGAAGCATTTTCCGGTCGCGGAAATGCGCAAAGCCGCCGCGCTCGGCATGGGCGGAATCTTCGTCGGCGAGGATGTCGGCGGCTCCGGTCTGTCGCGCCTGACCGGTACTCTGATCTTCGAGGCCCTGGCAACCGGTTGTCCGACGACTGCGGCCTTCATGTCGATCCACAACATGACGGCAGGTCTCATCGATGCTTTCGGTTCAGACGCACAGCGTCGGCAATGGCTGCCGAAACTGTGCACCATGGAGCTGGTGGCAAGCTACTGCCTCAGTGAACCGGGCGCCGGTTCGGATGCTGCCGCCTTGACCACGCGCGCCATACGCGACGGCAACCATTACGTCCTCAATGGACAGAAACAATTCATTTCAGGAGGCGGTGCGAGCGACCTCTACCTTGTCATGGCGCGCACCGGCGGCGAAGGACCCTCAGGTGTTTCCGCGTTGCTGATGCCCAGCAAAACGCCGGGACTTTCGTTCGGCGCCAACGAACGCAAAATGGGCTGGAATGCCCAACCAACCCGGGCCGTCCTGTTCCAGGACGCGCGCGTTCCTCTCGACCACAGGCTTGGCGCCGAAGGAAGTGGATTTAAGATTGCAATGGCGGGCCTCGACGGCGGTCGTCTCAATATCGCGGCCTGTTCGCTCGGCGGCGCCCAATGCGCCTTGGACAAGACGCTCGCCTACATGAGCAACCGGAAAGCTTTCGGCAAACGGCTTGATGAATTTCAAGCGCTGCAATTTCGCCTCGCAGACATGGCGACCGCGCTTGAAGCGTCGCGCGCTTTGTTGTGGCACGCGGCGGCTGCGCTTGATCGCAAAGATGCCGCTGCCGCGCGGCTATCCGCCATGGCCAAGCGTTTTGTTACCGACGCGTGCTTTGAGGTCGCCAATCAGGCGCTGCAGTTGCACGGCGGCTATGGTTATTTGGCCGAATACGGTATTGAAAAAATCGTGCGGGATCTGCGCGTGCACCAGATTCTCGAAGGCACCAACGAGATCATGCGCCTGATCGTGGCAAGAAGCCTTATCGGTCGATGAGTGAGACGCTTCTGCGCGACGGCGACCTCTTGGTGCGAAGCGACGACGCGTTGCGCCGGATGACGCTGAACCGGCCGCAGGCATTAAATGCCATTACGCTCGACATGGCGCTCGCCATGACCGCGCTGCTGCGGCAATGGGAGTCGGATCCAAACGTCGGCGCTGTGCTGCTCGACGGGGCTGGCGGACGTGCATTTTGCGCCGGCGGCGACATCCGCGCGCTTTACGACGCCGCCAAGACCGGCGATTCACTCCCGGCACGCTTCTGGGCGACCGAGTACAAGCTCAATGTGTTGATTGCGCGCTACCCCAAACCGCTTGTTGCCGTGATGGATGGACTGGTGATGGGCGGCGGCGTCGGGCTTTCGGCGCATGCAGCGCACCGCGTGGTCACCGAGCGCTCGGCCATTGCCATGCCGGAGGTCGGCATTGGTTTTTTTCCGGATGTCGGCGCCTGTTTCTTGCTGGCGCGGGCGCGTGGCTACATCGGAACCTATCTTGCTTTGACCGGCGATCGCATCGGCGCTGCGGACGCTATCCATTGCGGCTTTGGCGATGTGCATGTCCCTGCGGATCGATTAGGCGAGTTACCGAGTGTCCTCGCCGGCTGCCGCAATAGCGCGCAGGTCCGAGCCGATCTCGAAGGGCTTTCCGCTGCACCCGCTCCCACTCGGCTCCCAAAGGAACGCGAATGGATCGACGCTTGCTTTGGCGCCGACGAACTCGAAACCATCGTCACGCGGTTGAGCGCGTGCCACGCCGAAGCTGCGCGAGCGGCGCTCGGCGTCATGCGCAAAGCCTCGCCGACATCACTCAAAGTGGCGCTGCGCAATATCCGCTCGGCGGCGACCTTTAAGAAGGTTGAGGAGAGCTTTCAGCAGGATTACCGTATCGCCTTGGCGTGCATCGCCGGGCACGATTTCCGTGAAGGCATTCGCGCAACGATCATCGACAAAGACCGCAATCCGCGCTGGCATCCAGATAAAATTGAAGCGGTCACGCCCGACATCGTCGACCGCCATTTCCAGTCGGTCGGAAAACTCGAACTCGAATTCGAAAGCTAGGGAGGCTCCATGCCAAACATCGGGTTCATCGGCCTTGGCAATATGGGCGCGCCGATGGCTGCCAATCTGGTCAAATCGGGCGATTCTGTCATCGGCTTTGATGTCGTCGCAGCCGCTCGCCAGCAATCCGCGCAGTCTGGAATTGAAATCGCGCCGACCCCGAAGGCCTGCGTGGAGAAAGCCGATGTTATCGTCACCATGCTGCCCGCCGGCGAACATGTGCGGTCGGTCTGGGGCGAGGTCTTGCCCTCGGCAAAACGCGGCGCGCTATTTATCGATTGCTCGACGATCGATGTGACCAGTGCGCGCGCTGCGCATGCGCTTGCCGGCGAGCGCGGCATCGCTGCCCTTGATGCGCCGGTTTCGGGCGGGGTCGCCGGCGCCAAGGCCGCGACTTTGACCTTCATGGTCGGCGGCTCCGTGGAAGCTTTCGCGCGCGGCAAGCCAGTTCTCGAACGGATGGGCAAGCGCGTCGTGCATTGCGGCGACGCCGGCAATGGTCAGGCCGCGAAGATTTGCAACAATATGATCCTCGGCGCGTCGATGATCGCGGTCAGCGAGGCCTTTGTTCTCGGCGAAAAGCTCGGCCTCTCGCACCAGGCGCTGTTCGACGTCGCCTCGGCGAGTTCAGGCCAATGCTGGTCGCTGACCAGCTACTGCCCTGTTCCCGGTCCGGTTCCGGCGAGCCCGGCCAATAACGGCTATAAGCCGGGCTTCGCCGCAGCCTTGATGTTGAAGGACCTCAAGCTTGCCCGCGAAGCCGCTGGTGCGGTGCATGTCAAAACCGCAATCGGCACACACGCGTCAGAAATATACGAGCGCTTCGCGGAGGCCGGTCATAGCGGGACCGATTTTTCCGGCATCATCAATTTCGTGCGCGAAGCGTCGAAACAGAGGTGAGGCACTCGTGTCGGTGGCGCCTTCCCCGCTCTATCCGCGCAGCGCCACCATCTGCCCGCCATCGGCGACGATCGTGGCGCCGGTGACGAACCGCCCGGCATCGGACGCCAATAGCAATAGTGGACCGTCGAGATCGGGTTCCTCGCCGAAGCGGCCAATCGGGATCTCGCGTTTGATCGCGGCGCCGCGCTCGGTCTGCAAATAATCGCGATTGAGCTCGGTGACGATCCATCCCGGCGCAATGGCATTGACCCGAATGCCCTTAAAAGCGAGTTCGAGCGCCAGCGCTTTGGTCAATTGAATGACGCCGGCCTTTGCCGTGGCATAGGCGATGACGCCTTTATCGACGCCGAACCCCAGCACCGAGGCGATATTCACGATGCTGCCTCCGCTCTTGGCGGCCAGCATTCGGCGCGCTGCCTCCTGGGCGCAAAAGAATACCGCGTCGAGATCGGTTGCGAGAATGCGACGCCATTCTTCCTCGGCCAATTCAACGGCGCGGCCGGCATGCGCTACGCCGGCATTATTGACCAGGATCGTCACCGTACCGAAGTTCTTCTCCGCAGCATCGAACGCGCTCGCCATGGCGCGGCGGTCGCGCACATCGGCTTCCACCGCAATCGCTTTACCGCCGGATTTTTCGATTTGCGCCTGCAGAGCCACGAGCCGCTCGGCGCGCCGGGCCACCAGCACGACGGAGGCGCCGTTTTCGGCCAGAACCTCGGCGAACCGCGTGCCCAGCCCGCTCGAGGCGCCTGTCACCAGCGCGATCTTGCCTTGGAGATTGAATATTTGTGCTGCGGTCATGGCTTCTCTTCGCATTTAGGGTGGCAATAAAACGCGGAAATTCACGACGCATAAAGCCGATGCGGCAGCCAAGTCGCAAGCCCCGGCGCAAACCAAAGAGCGACCAGCATTGCCAGCTGAATGAGCACGAAAGGGATGATGCCGAGATAAATGTCGCGGGTCGTGACTTCCGGCGGCGCAACGCCACGCAGGTAGAACAATGTCGGACCAAGCGGCGGATGCATGTAAGACGTCTGTAAATTCACCGCCAACATGATCCCGAGCCAGACCGGATCGACTCCCGGCATTTGCAGCAATACAGGCGCGACGATCGGCACAACGACAAAAATAATCTCGAACGCGTCCATCACGAAACCGAGTAAAAAAACGGCAACCATCACCGCCAGCACGGCAGCGGCCACGCCGCCAGGCAAATTGCTCAATACGCGCTGCACCAAGCCATCGCCGCCGAGACCGCGGAACACCAGGCTGAATACCGTTGCGCCGATCAGGATGACGAAGATCATGCTTGTGATCTGGGTGGTGCGGATCATCACCGGCATCAGCAGTCCTTTGGCGCCGGCCTTGCGCGCGGCAAGCAGGACCGCGCCGACCGCGCCCACCGACGCAGCTTCCGTCGGCGTCGCAATGCCGGCAAGAATGGAACCGAGGACGGCGAGAATGAGCGCGAAGGGGGCAACGAGAACTGCGACCAGCCGCACTCCGAGCGCGACGCCGTGCAATGCATGCTGATCGGCGGCGATCGCCGGAGATTTCTTTGGTCGCACGACCGCGACCCCGATCACATAAAGCATATAGAAGGAAACCAAGACGAGACCCGGCCAAATTGCGCCGGCAAATAAATCGGCGACGGTGACCGACTGCGGCGCAAAATTGCCCTTTGCCAATTGCGCTGCCTGATAGGAATTGCTGAGCTGATCGCCGAGCAGAATGAGCACGGTCGCTGGCGGAAATATTTGGGCGAGCGTGGCGGTGGCCGCCACCGTCCCTGCCGCCAACGCCTTGTCATAACCGTGACGCAGCATCGTCGGCAGCACGATCAAGCCCATCGTCACGGTGGTGGCGCCGACGACGCCCTTGGCCGCCGCAAGCAGCACGCCAACGACAATAACCGATAGTCCGAGGCCGCCCGGCAATCTGCCAAACAACCGCCCCATGGTTTCCAACAGTTCCTCGGCGATGCGCGAACGCTCAAGCATCACGCCCATGAAAATAAACAGCGGGATGGCAAGGAGCACGTCATTGGTCATGATTCCGAAAATCCGCGCCGGCAGGGCGCCGAGCAGCGCAAGCTCCATGACACCGGAAGCCGCGCCCGCGACGGCAAACGAGAGCGACACGCCGGCGAGCGTGAATGCGACTGGATAGCCGACAAGCAGCAAGGCGCAGACCGCGAGCACCATGCCAACCGCAAGTGTTTCGCCCATGGTCAGCGCGATTGTTGTCGAGCTGGAGCGCTCAAGGTGAGACCGGCCTGGATGACCTGCGCCACGCCTTGCAGACCGATCAGCGCCGCAAAAACCAGAATGATCGTCTTGAGCAGATAAACAAACGGCAGCCCGCTCGGCTGCGGCGAGCCCTCGAAGATGAGCCACGAACGCTCCACATAGGGCAGCGTCAGCGCAAACAACGCGGCGGCGAAGGGCAGGAGAAAGATGATCGCGCCAATGAGGTCGACGAGCGCGCGGGCCCGTGGTCTCGCCTGCGCGTAGAAGACGTCAACGCGAACATGCCCTTGGACCTGAAGCGTCCAGGCTGCGGCGAGCATGAACAATCCCGCATGGGCGTACACGACCGATTCCTGTAGCGGGATCGAGCCGACGTGAAGGACATACCGCAGCACCACTACGGCGAACTCGGCCACCACGATGTAAAGCGCGCACCAGGTCGCGATGCGACCGATCGCCGCCGTGATGCGATCGATTCCGTCGACGATTTGCGCCATCGTGTTTCGCATGGTTGCCGGCCATACTATAATCTGCCTCACAGGTCTTGGCGAAAACGCAATGGCCTGCCAATGGGCTGGCTTGGAGCAAAAAATGGCGCAAAAACACGAGCATCATCGCGACGGTAGCGAGCACAACTCCGAGCTCTCGGAAATGCAATTGCGTGTCCGCGCGCTGGAGACCGTGCTGACCGAGAAGGGTTATGTCGATCCGCCTGCGCTTGATGCGATCATCGAGGCCTATGAGACCAGGATCGGGCCGCATATCGGGGCGCGCGTCGTCGCCAAGACGTGGAGCGATCCTTCATTCAAGCGGGCACTGCTCGAAAACGGAAGCAAGGCGGTGCTTGCGCTCGGGGCTGTCAATCCCGTAGGCGACCACCTGATCGCGGTCGAGAACACGCCGAAACTGCACAATATGATCGTCTGCACGCTGTGCTCCTGTTATCCATGGGAGGTGCTTGGCCTGCCTCCTGTCTGGTACAAGGCGGCACCCTACCGCTCCCGCGCCGTGAACGATCCGCGCGGCGTACTGGCGGACTTCGGCGTCAAGCTGCCGGCGGATACCAACATTCGCGTTTGGGACTCGACCGCCGAGACGCGGTTTATCGTGTTGCCGGTGCGGCCAGCCGGCACTGAGGGGTGGAGCGAGGAAGAGTTAGCGAGCCTCGTCACGCGCGACAGCATGATTGGCACCGGTCTGCCGAAACAGCCCAGCGAGGTGGCGTGATGGACGGCGTCCACGACATGGGCGGCATGCACGGCTTCGGCAAAGTCGAATCCGAGAAGAACGAACCGGTCTTTCATGACGATTGGGAGAGACGTACTTACGCGCTCTATCGCGCGATGAGCTACGCAGGCGTCTGGACCATCGATCAAGCGCGCGCCGCCCGCGAGCAATTGCCGCCGGACGTTTACCTCTCCAGTTCCTATTACAGAAAGTGGGAATTGGGCATGGAAAAGCAGCTTGTCGAACTCGGCCTTGCCGGACCCGACGAGCTTGGAGCCGGTCACGCGTTACGGCCTGGCAAACCGCTCAAGCGCAAGCTGACCGCGGGCGAAGTGCCCAACACGGTCACGCGTGGCTCGTTCGCCCGGCCGCCGCAAGCGCCGGCGCGGTTCAAGCCCGGCGATCGTGTGCGCACCAGAAACATTCATCCCAGCACGCATACCCGCCTGCCGCGCTACGCCCGCGGGCGCGTCGGTGTGATCGAGGCGCTGCGCGGCTGTCACGTCTTCCCAGACACCGTCGCGATCGGCAAAGGCGAGGATCCGCAATGGTTGTACACCGTCCTATTCGACGGCCGCGAATTGTGGGGAGAGAGTGCGGAGCACTCGCTTAAGGTCTCGATCGAGGCGTTTGAACCTTATTTGGAGCCCGCATGAACGCGGATGCGGCAGCGGTTCGCTCAATCGCGCGGAATGCCGAGCTGAACGTTCCACGCGACGAGGATGGCCCAGTATTCCGCGAGCCGTGGGAGGCAGAGGCATTTGCGCTGGCCGTCTCGCTCAACGAGCGAGGACTATTCACCTGGAAAGAGTGGGCGAAAATACTGGGTGAAGAAATCAAAAAAGCGCAAGCGGCCGGCGATCCCGATACGGGCGAAACCTACTACCGGCATTGGCTCGCCACGCTGGAACGCATTCTCAGCGAAAAAGGCATCGCCGATCCGATTATACTTTCGCGCACCCGCGATGCTTGGCAGCGCGCTTGCGCGCGCACGCCGCACGGAACGCCGATCGAGCTCCAGCCTGACGACTTCCACGATTAAAGCATGATCCCGAAAAGTGGTAACCGGTTTTCGGAAAAAGATCATGCACAAATAAAAACTAGAGCGGGATGATAATTCAATCTCATCCCGCTCTAAGCGACCGAATAAATTTCACAGCATTCCGAGGGCGCGCGGCAGCCACAGTGAGAGTGCCGGGATGTAAGTGATCATGGCCAGGAAGACCAGCATGGTGACGAGCCACGGCAGTACGGCGACCGTCAGTTCGGTGATGCCCATTTTCGCGATGCCAGACGCCACATAGAGGTTTAGTCCCACCGGCGGATGGCACAGCCCGACTTCCATATTTACGGTTATCAGGATGCCGAAGTGAATCGGATCGATGCCGAGCTTGATCGCGACCGGAAACAGGATCGGTGCCATGATCAAGATGATCGACGACGGGTCCATTACATTGCCGGCCAGCAGCAGCAAAACGTTGACCACCAGCAGGAACGCGACCCAGCCAAGGCCCTGGTCGATCATCCACTGCGCCAGCGATTGCGGAATGTTCTCGTATGTCATTAGGAACGAGAACAGCACCGCGTTGGTGATGATGTAGAGCAGCATTGCGCTCAGATTGGCCGACGACAGCAGCACCCGCGGCACGTCGCGTAATTTGAGGTCCTTGTAGACGAAAACCGCGATGATGAAGGCGTAGACCGCGCTCATGGCGGCGGCTTCGGTCGGCGTAAACAAGCCGGAATAGATGCCGCCGATGACGATAAAGATCAGGAGCAAGCCCCAGATCGATTCGCGGAAGGTCCGCACGCGCTCGGCCAATGGCGCCTTTTTCATGCGCGGATAATCGTTGCGCCAGGCCCGATAGAAGGTCGTCGCGCCTAGCATCGTGCCCAGCGCGAAGCCAGGGACAATGCCGGCAATGAACAACTTTCCGACCGACGAATTGGTGGCGACCGCGTACAGCACCATCGGAATGGACGGCGGAATCAAAATTCCAAGCGAGCCGGATGTGGTGATGACGCCGGCACCGAAGCGCTTCGGGAAGCCCTGCGCCACCATCGCGGGAAGTATAACTGAGCCAATGGCGACTACCGTCGCTGGCGACGAACCGGACACCGCCGCGAACAGCGCGCACGCGAGCACGCCGGCAAGCGCCAAGCCACCGTACCAATGGCCGACCATGGCGGTGGCGAAACTGATCATGCGGCGCGCCACCCCGCCATGAGTGAGGAAATTGCCGGCCAAGATAAAAAACGGCACGGCCATGATCTCGAAGCTTTCCAGGCCGGTGAACAGCTTGAGCGCAACCGATTCCGTACGCACGTCAGTCAGCGTGAACAGGAACGTCAATACGGTGAGCCCGAGCGCGATCGAGACCGGCATGCCGGTCAACATCAGCGCGAACAGCAGCACAAACACGATGACCACGCGCAGGCTCTGCGGCAGCACAATGAGACCTGTTGCATGCGCGACACAGATCGCCACGATCAAGAGCGGCGTCAGTATCAGGATCATGCCGAGCGGAGTAATGCCGCGCGCTTGTACGCCCGCCGGGCCGACGCCAGCCGGATGGAGCGGGTCCGGAGCGGCCATGAGTGCGTGGTCGTCGACGCCCTCGACATGCGCCACGTCGCTGTGCGGGAGCTGTCCGGTCCAATAGAACCACCACGCCACTTGCAAGAAGCGGAAGCACATCAGCCCCGAGCCGAGCGGCAAAGTTAAATAGACGATCCACATCGGGGCTTCGAGATCGTTCGACTGCTGGCCGGTTTCGAACATCTCGTTCACGAACAAGCCGCCGAACACCGCGACCACGCCGGTGAACAGCGCGCCGCAAAGCAGCGCGAAGATGATTACCTTTTTGCGGGACGCTGGCGGCAGCAGGTTGACCAGCACGTCGACGCCGACATGGATGCCGGTGCGCACGCCATAGGCGGCGCCGAATTTGGCCATCCAGATGAACATGTAGATGCAGAGTTCTTGCGCCCAGGACAGGTCGCGCGCCACGAGCCACGAATAGATCGCGCGCAGGATATCCGGAACCACCGGCACGCCGTGCGCAGCAGTCCATTTGGCGAGATCAATCGAAACGCCGGCGCTGTAGCGGTGCAGCACCGCGACGAAAATCAACGCGGTTGCGGCCGCGATGAGCGTAGCGATGAGCCATTCCTCAAGATGATCGAGCGCTCGCAAAAACACCTGATCCCCCTCTCACGCGAAATCGGCCGGGAGGTTTCGCACTCCCGGCCGTTCTCATTTTGGCACAGCAATCCGACCGTCAGTTCATTTTGATATCGAGTTGCTTCGCCAGCAGGTCGAGCACTTCGCCGCCGACGCGTCCCTTGGCCCACTTGTAGGTCGGCGCCATAGCAACCTGCCACGCCTTGCGCTGATCGTCGGTCAGATAATGCAGGGTGGTCTTGCCCGAGGCTTTGATCTCCGCGAGCGCATCTTCGTTTTCCTTGCGGGCGATCGAATTCGTGTAGGCGGTCGCCTCCGCCATCGCTTTGTCGAGCTGAACGCGGATGTCGGCCGGCAACCCATTCCAGAATTTGCTATTCACGACCACCGCATATTGCAGGTGCGCGTGATAAGAAACGGTGATGTGCTTTTGCACCTCGTGGAATTTTTGCGTCAGATAGTTGGACGGGGTATTTTCACAACCGTCGACCACGCCGGTTTGCAGCGCCTGATAGACTTCCGAGAAGGCCATGATCTGCGGAATCGAGCCGAGTTCGCGGAAATACTGATCCGCGATTTTCGATCCCGAGATGCGAATTTTTAGACCTTGGAAATCGGCCGGCGCCAGGAGCGGACGATTGGCC
>JBASAH010000276.1:0-18510 GCA_049650505.1 Xanthobacteraceae bacterium | reverse complement strand
GCGCAGCGCTATGCCGGTCGCCGCATAGATCGCGTTGCGAAGCGCCGGCGGACCGGCGGTGGCGCCGGTCTCGCCGATACCGCCCGGATCTTCGCCGCTCTTGATAAGGTGAATGTCGATCTTGGGCACTTCGTCGATGCGCAGCATGCGATAATCGTTGAAGTTGGATTGGCGCACCCGGCCGCGCTCGATCGTGATCTCGCCGAACAGCGCCGCGGTCAGCCCGAAGATCAATCCGCCCTGCAATTGCGCGACGATGGTGTCGGGATTAACGGCAATGCCGGTGTCGACTGCGGAGGTCACGCGGCGCAGATGCACTTCGCCGTGGTCATCAACTCCGCACTCGACGACGGTAGCGATGAAACTGCCAAACGACGGTTGCGCACAAACGCCGCGGCCGGTCCGCGCCGGCAGAGGCTGACCCCAGCCGGATTTTTCCGCCACAAGTTCGAGCGCTGCCTTAAGACGCGGCGTCTTTCCGAGCATGCCAAGACGAAATGCGATCGGATCGGCGCCAGCCTTGCGCGCCAGCTCATCCATGAAGCATTCGGTCGCGAAGATATTGTTATTGGGCCCGACGCCGCGCCAGAACCCGGTCGGCACCGCTGGCGGCTCGGCACGAACATATTCGACCTGAAAGTTGGGGATGTCGTAGGGATTATCGACCGCGCTATCGACGGCATCGATATCGATGCCGCCCTGGAACGCCGGCGGCAGCCAGCGCGCGAGAATCGACGAACCGGTCACGCGATATTTCCAGGCGGCAATTTTGCCGCCAGATAAGGTTGCGGAAATCACATCGCGGTAAACCGGACGATAAATGTCGTGCTGGATATCCTCCTCGCGAGTCCAGACGACTTTCACCGGCCCGTCGACATTTTTAGCGATGCGCACGGCGGCGGTCACCATATCGGCCTCGAGCCTTCGGCCGAAACCGCCGCCGAGCAGGTGGTTGTGCACCGTCACTTTGTCGAGTGGAAGACCGGCGGCTTTTGCCGCGTATTCCTGGACGCGCGTGAGGACCTGCGTGCCGGTCCACACTTCGCAGGCTCCAGGCGTGACATGGACCGTACAGTTCAGCGGCTCCATCGGCGCGTGCGCCAAAAACGGCAGCTCATATTCGCCATCGATCCTTTCACCCTGTGACAAGCCCTTGGCAACGTCGCCGATCGATTTTGCGAACACGCCGTCCTTTTTGCTGGCGGCGCGCAGATCGTGCCAAATGTCGCTAGAGTTTATTTTCGCATTTGCGCCTTCGTCCCAGTTGATAACGAGCGCATCGAGTCCTTTTTTGGCGGCCCACATGTGATCGCCAACGACGGCGGCGAGGTCGTCGAGCACAACGATCTGCTGCACGCCAGGGACCTTTTTGGCGGCGTTGTCATCGACGCGGCCGACTTTGCCGCCGAATACGGGACACTGCGCGAGTGTCGCAAACTTCATTCCCGGCAGCATTGCGTCGATGCCGTAGACCACCTTGCCGTCAGTCTTGTTCGGCGTGTCGAAGCGCTTGAGCGGCTTGCCGATCAGCGTGAAATCCTTGGGATCCTTCAGCGGCGGATCTTGCGGAACCGGCTGAGTGCTCGCCACATCGATCAAGTCACCATAACCGACGCTGCGCCCACTCGATGCGTGGCTGATGACGCCGCTGGACGCCGAGCAACTCGCCGGATCAACTTGCCATTGTTGTGCCGCCGCGCGAATGAGCATGAGCCGCGCCGCGGCGCCCGCTGCGCGCAAGGGCTTCCAGAACGCTCGAATTGAATTGGAATTGCCGGTGACCTGAATGCCAAAAGTCGGATTGCCATAGAGCTTGTCGTTGGGCGGCGCGTGCTCAACTGCGACTTTGCTGAAGTCGGCGTCGAGTTCTTCGGCAAGAATCATCGCGACTGCCGTGTATACGCCCTGCCCCATCTCAACCTGCGGCATGACCAGCGTCGTCAGTCCCGAATGATCGATGCGGATGAAAGCGTTGGGCGCAAACTTGCCTTGCGTGCTGTCGGGCGGCTGCTCCGGCTCATTGGCTGCGTGCGCCGGAAGATGAAAGCCAAGCACGAATGCTCCGGCCAATCCGCCTCGCATGACTGAACGCCGCGAAGGGAGGCGATCCTGTTGCTCAAATGAATACATCGGCAGCCTCCCTATGTCTGGCCGTCACCCGCGGCGCGCTTGATCGCGTCACGGATGCGGACATAGGTGCCGCAGCGGCAGATGTTGCCTGCCATCGCAGCGTCGATATCAGAATCGTCAGGATGCGGCGTGGCGGCGAGCAACGCTGCCGCCGACATGATCTGACCTGACTGGCAATAGCCGCACTGAATGACTTCCAGGTCCAACCAGGCCTTCTGGACCTTCGCACCCATGGGCCTGGCGGCGATGCCTTCGATCGTCGTCACGGTGCGATTGCCGATCGCACCGACCGGCAGCAAACAGGAGCGCACCGCTTTGCCGTCTATATGCACCGTGCAGGCTCCGCATTGCGCGATGCCGCAGCCGAATTTGGTACCGGTCATGCCGAGCACATCGCGCAGCACCCAAAGCAGCGGCATGTCACCGGGTACGTCGAAGGTCCGGTTTTCACCGTTGATGTTTAAATTCATGACACGAGCCTCCACCCCATTGGGGGAAGTTTAGTGAGTGGCTCCGAGCAAAAATCGATAGTACCCATAGGCATCAAAGTCGTCTGCGCTTGCGCTCTTAACTGGACGGCCGGAATATCGCGAAATGCCCATGTCGTGCCGATACGTCATCTAGAGAAGTCTAGCCCACACCGAGAGCAGAGCGCCGACGCCCATCAGTCCTGCGGCCCAGAAATTCCACGTGCTCATTCTTTGCAGCCTGTTGGAAAGCTCGGTCATTTTTTCTAACTCGTCCATGCCTGGTTTTATTCTGGGCAAGCGGCACATTGCGGACGCAAACCAAAAAATGGTCGAACCACACGCCGCGATCAGAGCTGCGGTTTGAATAAACGATGTCATGATAAATCCCAATCGTAAAGCATCGAGCGGGCCGCGGGTATCAAGATAATTTTGTTTTAAAAGCTCTTGGCCGCGATGCAATTGGCTGAATTGATCGGACAACTAATACGATCGCTGAAATGCAGCTAAGCTTTTTATGTGATCGTCCCGACAGAGGGACGTGAACCAAACTTGTCGAGCAACAATTAGTTCCCATCAAGTGTGGCAGACCAGCCTATCAATAGGGCAATCCTGCCCGCGCGCTGTTTGACGTTCTTTTTAGTCGGCCGCTCTCAATCCCTTGGCGGCGCTGCAAAACTTTGAGAATGCGTCTAAAAGCTCAGCGTTTGTCCATGTGCATCATGCCGCCGCCGGAACCTTGCATGTTCATGCCACCGCCAGAGCCTTGCATCATCGTGCCGCCAGCGCTAGCGCCGGGAGCGGCCGCACCGAGGGCGAGGACAGGATAGTTCACTTCGACCGTGCCGGCGTGCTCGAACTTCAAGGTCGCCTTGACCGTTGCTCCCTGTTCGAGCGGATGCTTAAGCTCGCGTAACATCACATGATAGCCGCCGGGCTTGAGCATGACGGATTCGCCTGGCTTGATCTCCAAGCCGCCTTCGACGGGACGCATTTTCATCACCCCGCCTTCCATCGTCATGCTGTGGATTTCGCATTGCGCGCTGGCATCGTCAGAAACGCAGCTGACCTTATCGGAGGCGGTGCCTTTGTTTGTAATCGTCATATAGCCCGCCCCGGCGGCCGCTCCTTTCGCAGTGGCCCGCGACCAGGGCTGCGAAATATGGATCGTGCCGACATCGTAATCGTCTGCCGCAGCGGCAGGCGTCGCCGCCGTCAGGAATGCCGTGAATTGAATCGTCGCGATCGCAAGCGCAATGGCGGAACCATGCAACAGCAGACGCTCAAAACATTTGCTCATGACGCTCTCCGTGGGGCGGCCGGCCGAACGCCGGATCATCCGCCAGTCTCACCGAATTTGAACTTGCCGAATGTAGCTCGGCGGACCAAGCCAGGAAACGGCTGCCGCCGTTTCGGCATTATATTTGCGCAGCTTTATCACTGCTGCCTATAGATTCGGCGACTGGCGATTTTGCCGCAGAGGCGTATCCTGGCCATGATGCGTGGCAGTTCAAAGGCAATCCGCAAGCGGCCCAATCCAGGGGAAGCCGAAGCATTCGGCCAAGTGCTGCGCTTTGAGCCGCGCCAGCCTGGCAAGCCGGCGCGCGAAGCGTTCGCGATCGAGCCGGCGGAAGACGATATCGACGAGTTCGCGCGCTTCGAACAGGAGCAAGACGAACCGATCGACTATCGCCACCGGATGATCATGAATGTCATCGCGCTGGCAATCGTTACCTTGCTCGTCGGCCTGGGCGTATGGATCGCTGACACGATCAGCGATCTACAACGCGAACAAGATTGTCTGATGCAAGGACGCAGCAATTGTGCGCCGATCGAAGTGCCAGTCCCGATGCGAGAGTGAAGCGTTTCTTTGCCAGGCTGATTTGGCAATCAATAGATCAGTTCGGCAAAAAGATCAGTTCGGCACTTGTTCGGCGCGCACCGCCGGCGCAGACGCCGCCGGTTTGTGCGGCGGCGACACTAGGCTCTCGGCGTTCTGGCGCGTGCTCCCACGCTCCGGAACCGCGATAACGGGTGTGCCATCGGCGACCGGGCTTGTTTTGCCTGGATCGGCGCCATTGCCAGTTTTGCCGGGAGTTGCCTGCGTCGGGGTGGCGGCGGGTGGGCCGGCAGGCGCCGCGTCAGGCTTGAGGCTATTGCCGGCGGGCGTGGTGCTACCCGTGCCACCGTCCTGACCGGCCGGCGCATTTGCGGGCGTAGCTTTCGGGCCGCTCGGCGCCGCGAGGCGATGGCCGCCGGTAATCGCGAGAACCTCGTTGACGACGCGCGCATGCAGCCGCGGCGACTTGTCGATATTGATATGGTCGATATTCGGGTCGGAACTGACATCGACATTGGCGAGGGTGCCGTGGAAGCCGGGCCCGCGTCGCATATAGGCATAGTCGCGCTGTGTGAGATTGAGCACGCGGGCAACGTTGTCGCTCGCCGCAAACGATTGCGTGCCATCGAAGGGCACGACCATGGCGACCGGAATTCCCTTGCGGCCCAAATAAGCCGCCATTTCCATCACCGCATCGGCGCCGAGCGAATGACCGATCAGGATGATTGGCCCTTCTTTACCAGCCTTAAAATCGACCGCCGCTCGATCGGCGAGCGCCTGCCACTCGCCATAGCCGTGCACCGTAGCGTAGACGCCGTTTCGGTTTAGCTGAGCGGAGAGCGTATCCATGCCCAGCGAGAAAATGTTCATCAGGCCGCGCAGCAGGTAGACATGCGCACGCGATTGCGCCGCGCCCGGATCCGTTCCGAGAGCGAGCATCATCCCAACCATGAGCGTCCCAATCGCCGTCAGTCGCCACGAACGTCTCATGACCCCCTCTGACCCCTCACGATCACCGCGCCCGGCCTCACAATCCGAGCCATTTCGCATTCTAAACGGTTCATATTGCACTGCCAGATTTTGCCCTCGAAATCCCCCTAAATCCTACCCTTCCCCGCAAACCGGCGCGCACCTGTAGCAAAAATGCAACGTGATTGAACTCAGCAAAGCCAACTCAATACAACCATGGAACCACCCGCGCGGTGCGGCGCATATAGGCCCGGTACTCCTCGCCAAATGCGGCAGTCATCATCACTTCTTCCCGGCCGACTCTGCCGAAAAACAGGATGCCGAAGCCAACCAAACCGGCAGATCCGGCAACCCAATTGGGCAGAAGCAGGGCTTGGCCGAGCGCCATCAACCAGAACCCGGCATACATCGGATGCCGCACCAGGGCGTAGACGCCGGTTGTGACGAGCGTATGGCGTTCGCGCAGGTCGAGACTGACCGACCAGTTGTCTCCCAAGTCATGATGGGTTCGATAGAACAGCCATAGGCAGACGACCTCAACGGCAATCCCAAGGTAGCTCAGCGCTGGTATCAGCGGATAATCAGCAAAGCGGGGAAAATGAGTCGTCACATAGACGCAAGGCACGATGCCGAGCCCGCTGAACGACGCGGCGAGAAGAGCAAATTCGCGCAAGCCCCGCGCCGAATAGCGTACCGGCGTCTTGCGCGAGCGCCGGCGCGGAACAAGGCGCAGCGCGAACCAGGCTAGGCCACTGATTAGCCAAATGACTTTTGCAATCGTCGCGGTCACTTATCAAAACCCCCCGCAGCGGCCGGCGAACCTTGTTTGACCTCGACGCTTTCACCTGAATTTAGTGCGCCATCCATGGCAAAAATCGCGACCGCCTGTTCCGGATTTGCGACACGATCCGCCAGCGGGATCGGTCCGCAACACAGCATGTAATAATCATAGAAGTACCGCCGCTCATTGCCCATCACCGCTTGCCGATGGATGCGCAGGAAATTGAAATGGAAGCGCCGGTAGGTGTGCTCCTCCACCATCAGCCGAATGCGGAAGATTTTGACGATCGGTTTGCCCGTGGGTGGCAGGCCCAGCGCGACGAGCGGGTCGACCTTGTACACATTAATGATATCGACCAGCGCCTGGTATTCGACCCAGTAGACAGCCGGCGTATTTGCCACGCGGCGAACCACCTCGCGCAGCCAGCCGGCCGCCGGATGCAACGCCACTTTCAGAAGCGACGAGCCGGTCGAGACGATGTGCAGCGGCTTCGTTCCCGTACGCAGCTGCGGATCGATCTGGAGCGCGCGATCGATAACCACAAGCGACAGCGGCGCACCGAGGCTGTGGCCGTCGACGATCACTTCATCGGCGTCGGTCTCGCGCATCAGGCGAACAAGCTCTCGCGCGAGCCGGTCGAGACGTTCATGGACCGGCGGCCGCGCGTGGTGGATGAGGTCGCGCGCGAAATACCAATCGTCTAATGCATAGCCGATATGGACCATGCGGCCGAAGGTCCAGCGCAGGCCCGCAAAGATCGCGAGCCAAATCAGAGGAGCCAACAGCATGCGATAGGGCAAGCCGCCGTGAATCACGGCAAACCGCGTCGCCGCAATCGACAGCCACATCATTCCGGCAACGTAGACCAGCGGAGAAAGAAAAAACGCGCCATAGCGCCAGGCCACGATGAAATAGCGCACCACCGTTCCGGTCAGGACGAATTCCATGAGAGCGGCAATGCCGAGCGGAAAGCGCCACCAATCGCTCATCGCCATGTCGGCGGCGACGAAATCATCCCAGCGGAACCAGTGAAAATCCGTCGTGACGCGCCAATTCGGTCCCCAGGTATCCACGGTCCAGTTTGCCACCGCCCCATCGGCCGACAGTGTCGGCGACGAAACCTTGCCCTGTAGGTTCCACGCCTTCTGGAACCGCGCCATCTCGCGAATGAAGCGGCGATGCTGGTGTTCCGGACCGACCGGCTCATAGCCGGTCATCTGGACGAAGCATCGCTTGCGCACGAGCGCGTTCGGCATTGGCCCCCTGTCCTCTCCAGTCGTTCCCTTAGGCAACATGGCATTGCCGATCAAGCGCGGCGGCCGATCAAGCGGTTTGGCATCGACGCGATAAGCTCTTGCGCTAAATCAAAAAAATACGGCTTTTTCCGGTGGCTGAGCGTGCCTGCAATCGCGGCCGCCGCCGTTGAACTTACCAGCATCCTTCGCTATACGGGGCGTTCACAAATGAGGGGCCCGACGCGACCGGGCTTGCTCGCGCCGGGCTGGGCCGGCGCTTGTTCTTCGATCGACCAAAAGAGCACGCCCGATGTCCACCACATTCGATAAAGTGGCTGAAATCATTGCGGAGACTTGCGATATCCCGCGCGAGAATATCAAGCCGGAAAGTCATGCCATCAACGATCTCGAGATCGATAGTCTCGATTTCCTCGACATCGCGTTTGCCATCGATAAGGCCTTCGGCATAAAGCTCCCGCTCGAGCAATGGACGCAGGAAGTCAACGACGGCAAGGCTACTACCGACCAGTACTTCGTCCTGAAGAACCTGTGCGAGCGGATCGACGAGTTGATCGCTGCCAAGGGCGCCTGAGCGCCCCATGCGTCTTGAGTATTTTCAGATGATCGACCGCTTCGTCGACGTCAATGTCGGCGAACGTGTTGCGCGCGCGATCTGCACGGTTCCGTTGCAAAGCCCGGTATTCGAAGGCCATTTCCCCGGTTATCCGCTGATGCCGGGCGTGCTCTTGATTGAATGCATGGCGCAAACCACGGGCTGGCTGGTGAGCGCGCTCACCGGCTTCACCGGACTTCCGGCGCTTGCCGGGGTGAAGGAAGGCAAAATCCGCAACGCGGTTTTTCCCGGCGACCAGCTCGAATTCGAAGGCAAAGTCATCCACGAGGGCTCCGGCTACGCCATCGGTGAAGCCAAAGGGTGGTGCAAGGGCACCGCGATTTGTGACGCGACCTTGACCTATCGCATCGTTCCCTATCCGAGCCCAGAACTTCGCGCCGGACTGTGGGAATGGGCTGAGCGCATCAACTTTCCGGCCAAGGAGTTTGCGAAGTGACCGAACGCCGTGAGGTGTGGATCACGGGCGTCGGGCTTCTCACCTGCCTGGGTGAGGGGCTGGAAACAGCCTGGGAGCATCTCGAGCGCGGCGACCCGCCGCCGTACGACGACAAAAGCTTTGCACCCTACATCGTGCATCAGCTGCCGCCGATGAGCTTCGACAAGCAGATCCCGAAAAAAAGCGATCAGCGGCAGATGGAGACGTGGCAGCGGGTCGGAGTGTATTCCGCCGGGCTGGCGCTGACCGATGCCGGGATAGCCGGGAAGGCTGAACTGCTCGACCATACCGACATGATCGTCGCCGCCGGCGGCGGCGAACGCGATATCGCGGTCGATACGGCGATCATGGCCGGACTGCGCAAGACCAAGCAGCCGGGCGCCTTTCTTAACGAGCGGCTGATGAGCGATCTGCGGCCGACCTTGTTCCTGGCGCAGCTGCCCAATCTGCTTGCCGGCAACATTTCGCTGGTCCACGGTATTGTCGGCTCCTCACGCACCTTCATGGGCGAGGAGTCCGCAGGCGTTGACGCGGTGCGCGTCGCGCAGGCGCGCATCGCCGCCGGACAAAGCGAGCTGACGCTGGTCGGTGGCGCCTATCATGGCACACGTTGGGACGTGCTGCTGGCATTTGAGCTCGGCGGCGTCGTCCTGAAAAACAAATTTGCTCCAGTGTGGGATCGTGGTTCCGAAGGCGGCATCGCCTTCGCAACAATGGGCGCGTTCCTGATGCTGGAAAGCAAAGAACATGCGGTGGCCCGAGGGGCGCGGCCGCGTGCGCGAATTTCGCAGGTGTTTTCCGATCGCAACGTGCGCCAGCCGGGCGACGCCGAAGCGTCGCTGCGCCGGCGATGGGACGCCATTGCCGGTCAAGTCGACCGCGCGCACAGCGCTGTAATTTCCGGCGCCGCCGGGCTTCAACCAGCAACCTCGGCAGAGCTCACTGTGCTCAAGGAGATCGGCCTTCCGGTCCGCAATACTGGTACACATATCGGGCATGGCGTCGATACTCAGTTCGTGGCTAATCTGGGAATCGGCTGTGCCGCGATCGAGCACGGCAAATTGTTCGCGCCGACGGGGTCTGGCGACGCCGGCGCGAGCCCGGAGGGTCTCCGCCAAGTGGTCGTGACCAGCATAGGTAATTGGCGCGGCGAAGGTTTGGCCCTGCTCGAGCGGGTGAATTGAAGGAGAGCATTATGGCCGCAAGCAAGCCCACGGGAAGAGCGCATCGCGACAAGGCTGGCCGCCCGGTGATTGCCGTCACCGGCATGGGCATTGTTACGTCGCTCGGCGTCGGCAAGACCGACAATTGGGCAAAACTGACCGCCGGCGAATCCGGCATCCGGCGCATTTCGCGTTTTCCGCTCGACAGCTTGCGCACCACAATCGCCGGCACCGTCGATCACGTCTACAAGGACTACATGCCGCCAGCAGCGCTTTCGGAACGGATCGCGCTTATGGCCGGCGAGGAGGCAATTTCGCAATCCGGCATCGGTAGCAAAGGGCATTTCCCCGGACCGCTGTTTCTAGCGTTGCCACCGCTTGAAATCGAATGGCCGTACCGCATGCAAATGGCCGAGCAAGCCATTCCGGGCGGCGATGCCGGCTACCCCGACCTCATGCGCGTGGCGCGCGAGCCGCAGTTCGCACCGATCTACGAGACACTGAAATACGGCATCATCGGCGAGCATCTCGCCGATTATTTCGGCACTGAAGGTTCGCCGATCTCGCTGACCACGGCCTGCGCTTCGGGCGCCACCGCGATCCAGCTTGGGGTCGAGGCGATCCAGCGAGGCGAATGTCAGGCAGCGCTCGCGCTCGGCGCCGACGGTTCATTGACGCCCGAATCGCTGGTTCGCTTCTCGCTACTCTCGGCCCTGTCGACGCAAAACGATCCACCCGCGCAAGCCTCCAAGCCGTTTTCCAAAAATCGCGATGGCTTCGTGCTCGCCGAGGGCGCGGCGGCGCTGGTGCTTGAGGACTACGATCACGCCATCGCGCGCGGCGCCGAGGTGCTCGGCATTCTCGAAGGCTGCGGCGAGAAATCCGATTCTTTCCACCGCACCCGCTCAAGCCCGGATGGCAAGCCGATCATTGCCTGCATGCGCAATGCGCTGGCCGACGCCGGCGTCGGACCGGAAGGCGTGGATTACATCAATGCGCACGGCACCTCGACGCCGGAGAACGACAAGATGGAGCATCTCGGCGTCTCCACCGTTTTCGGCGAGCATATACGCAACATCCCGATCTCGTCTAACAAGTCGATGATCGGCCACACCCTGACGGCGGCGGGCGCCGTGGAAGCGGTTTTCAGTTTGCTCACGCTCGAACATCAGCGCATTCCGCCGACCATCAACCACCAGGTTCCCGATCCCGCCATTCCGCTTGATGTCGTGCCGAATGCGGCCCGCGACGCGCGCGTGACCCGCGCCATTTCCAACTCATTCGGCTTTGGCGGGCAGAACGTCTGCCTCGTCATGACCCGGGAGCCGGCGTGAGCGGAATTGCCGGGACTCTCGATGGCGAACGCGCGGACCCGTCGCAAGCGGGTGCATCGATGCGCGCGCTGATGCTCGTTGCCGATCGCAAGATCGAGCTTCTCGATATTCCCGCCCCGCCGGCTCCCGCGGCCAGTGAAGTCCAGATTCGCATCAAAGCGATCGGATTGAATCACATCGATGTCTGGGGCTGGCGCGGCATGGCATTCGCAAAGCGCACTTTGCCGCTCATTGTCGGCGTCGAGGCAGCCGGCGAAATTGCCAGCGTTGGTCCCGACGTAACCTCGCACCGGGCGGGCGATCGCGTTGTCGCGTACGGGGCGCTGACCTGCGGCGTCTGCAAGGCATGCCGCGCCGGCCGCGACAATCTCTGCGAAAATGTCGCCAGCATCATGGGCTTTCATGTCGACGGCTTTGCCCGTGACCTGGTGAACATGCCGGCGCGGCTGGTCGTGGCAATTCCGTCCAATGTCAGTTTTCGCGATGCCGCCTGCGCGCCCGTCGCGTTCGGCACCGTGCAACACATGCTATTCGACAATGCCAAGCTCGAGCCCGGCGAGACCATTCTGGTGCAGGCAGGCGGCTCCGGCATCGGTACCACAGCGATCAAAATGGCCAAGGCGATCGGCTGCACCGTGATCACCACGGTCGGCGATGACGAAAAGGCAGCCAAGGCAGAAGCACTCGGCGCCGATCACGTCATCAATTACCGCACCGCCCGCTTTGAAAGCCTCGTGCGCAAATTGACCGGCAAAAAAGGCGTCGATGTTGCTTTCGAACATGTCGGCCCGGATACCTTCAATGGCTCGTTACTGTGCCTCAAGCGCGGCGGCCGGCTGGTTACCTGTGGATCGACCTCGGGACAGTCGATCACGATGAATTTGTTCCAGCTTTATCTGCAGCAATATCGGATCTTCGGATCGTTCGGCTGTTCGCTCCGCAATATCGGCGAGAGCCTTGCCAAAATGGCATCCGGTCTTCTTCCCGCGATCGATACCGAGGTGCCGCTTGAGGAATTCGAGCGCGGGCTCGCCCGGCTCGAAAGCCGGCAGGTGTTCGGCAAGATCATCGTCATGTTTTAAAGCGAAATGGCTTTCGATTGAGTCGCCATTTCGCTTTAGGTGTTGAATGCGCATGATCTTTTCCGAAAGCCGGAATCCACTTTTCGGGATCATGCGGTAATGACCGGTTCGCCGCTCAAGAACCTGCTCGACAAAACTGTCGGCGCGCTCACGGTCGGTCTGCTCTACAGCATAAAACACACCGACCGGCGGCGGATGGCCAATCTCGCCGGCGCCTTCATGCGCAAGATCGGACCGCTGTTCAAAGAGCACCGGATCGGCCGCGAACAGTTGCGGGCCGCCTTTCCGGAAAAGTCCGACGATGAGATCGAACACATTCTCGGCGGTGTCTGGGATAATCTCGGCCGCATCGCCATTGAGTTCGCACATCTTGACGAATTTTCCGTCGAGGGTTTCGGCAAGCAGACCACCGATGTCATCACCTACCCGCCGCAATCCCAGGAGCGCTACGACTGGATAATGAAGAGTGGCAAGGCCGCGATCGGCTTTGCTGCGCATTTAGCGAATTGGGAATTGCCGGGAATTGGCGCCAAGCTGATTGGCGTGGAATCCGCCGTCCTCTTCAGGCGGCCGAACATCGACGCGATCAGCGATGTTATCGTCAAGCTGCGCGCCCCCCTGATGGGCCAACTCATTCCGACCGGCCTCGATGCGCCGGTCAGATTGGCGCGTCTTCTGGAATCCGGCGTGCATGTCGGGATGCTTGCCGATCAGCACTACAGCAAAGGCGTCGAGGTAATATTTTTCGGCCGGCGATGTTTGGCCAATCCGCTAATCGCGATGTTGGCGCGACAGACGGAACTGCCAATCTATGGCATGCGCGTCGTGCGCAAGCCCGATGGCAACAGCTTTTGGGGCGAAATTTCCGCACCGATCGAACCGGCGCGCGACGCGGACGGTCGCGTCGACATCAAAGGGACCATGCAGGCCATCACATCCGTCATTGAAGGATGGATTCGGCAGTTTCCCGAGCAATGGCTCTGGCTGCACCGGCGCTGGCGGTAAGCGACGGTGGGTTTCAATCCAGCCTAAAAGCCTGATTCTGTGTTGCAAACCGCACACCTACTATTGAATAGATTTTGGGTCCGCCGGTGTTATTATTGTCCGTAAGCGATGACGCCGCCGATCGCGCGGCTTCGGAAACCAAACGGGGGGTACGCCATGGCCAACAACCAAGCGAAGCCGATGTATCCGGGATTAGTCGGATTCTACGAGTCTATGTTGCCGGTCGCCGAAACGTTCGTGCGGATCGTTGTCGGTGTCATGTTCCTGATGCACGTTTCCGGAAAGTTCACCGCCGGCCCGGGCGCGGTTGCCGCCAACGCTATGGCGAAGAACGGCCTCGAGCCCGCGATATTGTGGGCCTATGTCATTATGTTTCTTGAATCGGTCGGCGGCGTTTGCTTGATCATCGGCCTATTCACACGCTTTTTCGCGGCGGCACTCGCCATCGAGATGCTGGTGGCCTTGCTGATGGTGCATCTGCCGAAGGGTTATGCGGCAGCCGGCGGGGGCTATGAATATGTGCTGCTGATCGGGGCAGCCTGCTTCCTCATCGCAATCCGCGGCGGTGGTCCTTATTCGGTCGACCGAGCCATCGGCAAGGAACTTTAATAGCGATCGGCTGCAAATGATCGCCGAGTGCGGCGGCGCTAAGCCGCCGCACTTTTGGTTTTCGGCTCGGATCAGAGCTTCGTAATACCAGCTTGATCGACAATCTTTTTGAACGTCTCGATTTCGCTCGTCACCCGCGACCAGGCCGCGTCCGCGCCTTTGGCCCGAACCAAAAAGCCAGACTGAAACAGCTTATCTTTCATTTCCGGCGTCGCCAGAACTTTCAGGGTCGCGCTCTCAAGCCATTTGACCTCGGCCCGCGGCGTCTTGGCCGGCGCAAGCAGCACCATGTCCGTTCCAAAGCTGAATCCCTTGTAGCCTGCCTCCTCCATGGTCGGCACGTCAGGCAATTCCGGCCAACGGCTGTCGCCGCAGATCGCAAGGCAGCGGAACGTGCCGGCCTTGATATGAGGCAGAGCCGGTCCGAGCGAGCCCACGCTCAACTCGACCGTGCCGGTCAACAGCGCCTGGATCGCATCGCCGCCACCCTTGAAAACAACATCGGCGAGCTTCGGCAGCTCGGCCCGGATCTTGAACATCTCAAGAAGGAGCTGCGGCGTCGTGCCGATTGGCGGGGTCGCGCAGTTGTATTTTTCCGGAGAGGCGCGCGCGAGCGCGACAAAATCCTTAATCGTCTTGGCCGGCGACTCCGATCTGACAACGAAGGTGTTGGGCGAGGAGGCAAGCTCGCTGACAGCGACAAAATCCTTGTAAGGGTCGTACGGCAGCTGGTTGTAGAGCCCATAGTTGACCGAAAAGGCATTGGTCCCCAATAGGATCGTGTAGCCGTCCGGATTGGACCGCGCCACGTATTCCATCCCGATATTGCCGCCGGCGCCGCCACGGTTCTCGATGATGAATGTTTTACCGGTCGATTGATCAAGCGCAGCGGTGACGATGCGGCCAACGATGTCCGATGGGCCGCCGGGGGTGTTGGCGACCACGACTTTCACCGGGCGGTCGGGATAATCGGCGCGCGCCGCGCGCACTCCGCTAAGCACCGGAGTGGCAATCCCGGCCGCAAGCGCTCCGGTAGTTTTGAGGAAGCCGCGCCGGGTCGGCGCCGCTCGTGCGATATTCCTCATGAACGCTCCTCTCCTTGTCGCGCCGCCTGTCGCATAGCCGCGCTTATCAAAAAGGCTCTATTGCCCCGTCTTGATCCGTGTCCATAGCCGATTGATCAGCCGCTGCGTCTTTTGGTCGTGAGCGACGATGATATAGAGCTTCGCCATGGTCGCAGCATCCGGATAGGCCGTTGGATCATCGCGGATTGCTTTATCAATGAGATCGCTTGGCACATCGCCGTTGGCATAAGATACGAAATTGGTGTTTTTCGCGGCGACATCCGGCCTTATCAGATAGTTGATCAGCTCATGCGCCTCCTCGGGATGGAGCGCGTCTTTTGGAATTGCCAGATTATCGAACCATAGCTGCGCACCCTCTTTCGGAATCGAATAGCCGATTTCAACGCCGCCCTTTGCCTCAGCCGCACGCTTTTGCGCCTGCTTGACGTCGCCGGAAAAGCCGACGACCAGACAGATTTCTCCGGTTGCGAGCGCATTAAGATATTCCGATGAATGGAATTTGCGGATGTAAGGCCTGATCTTGAGCAGAAGTTCGGTGACTTTGTTCAAATCGCCGGGATCGCCGCTGTTCGGATCGAGATGAAGATAATGCAGCCCGGCCGACATTATGTCATCGGACGAATCGAGAAGGTGTATGCCGCAATTTTTGAATTTGGCGATCTTTTCCGGATTGAAAATATAATCCCAGCTATCGATCGCACCATCCGGACCTAAAATCCGCTTCACCGCCTTGACGTTGTAGCCAATCCCGGTCGTGCCCCACATATAGTTGACCGCATAATCATTTCCGGGATCGTAAACGGCGAGCCGTTTTGCAATCTCCGGCCAAGCGTATTTCAGATTGGTCAGTTTCGCTTTGTCGAGCCGGCGAAAAATGCCGGCTGTGATCTGGCGGGAGAGAAAATAAGCGCTCGGCACCACGACGTCATAGCCGGACTGGCCGGCCAACAACTTCGCTTCCAGCGTGTCGTTGGAATCAAAAGTGTCGAAGCGCACCGTGATTCCAGTTTCCTTGGTGAACTCATCGAGCACCGTCGGGTCCTGATAGTCGGACCAATTATAATAATTGACCACGCGCTGCTTCTGTGCGGCCACGAAGCCGGGACATAGAACGATCGGGAGAGCGAGCACGAGAGCAAGCACGAAACAAATTGCGTTCGCCCCCGTGCCAGCCGGACGCCAACCCACACGCCTGGATTGGTGCCGAATTCCCCCTTGCGCGGGGATGAGTGGAGATTGGCCGAGCGTTGTCACGTTTCGGTCGGCAAACCCGCGGCCTTCCACGCCAGCAAACCGCCGGCAAGATGCGAGCCGTAAGGAAAGCCTTGCTCCTGTGCCGCAAGCGAAGCGGTTACAGACCGGCGCCCGGAGCGGCAGGCGAATACCACATCGCGTCCGGCGGGGTCGGGGATGGCGGCGGCATCGAACGTGGACAGCGGAACAATAACGGCGTCGGGAAAGCGTTCGACCGCCGTTTCATTCGGCTCGCGGACGTCGACGAGCATGAAACGGCCCACTTGCAGGCCCTCGGCAACTTCCTGCGGCGTCAAATCCTGCACCTGATGGTTTTGATCCGCCATCCTCGCTCTCCCACGCTCGCAGCGAGCTAAGCCTAATTGTTCTCGCCTCAGAGATGAAGGGCTTACACGGTGACTTACACGGCTCCCTACACGGTGGCTTACACGGTGACTTGCGTCCCAACCTCGACGACGCGATCGGTCGGGATCTGGAAATAATCGGTCGCGTCGTTGGCGGAGCGCGCCAGAGTGATGAACAAGCGATCCTGCCAGCGTGGCATTCCGGAATGCGTTGCCGGCCGGATCGATCGGCGCGACAGGAAAAACGAGGTCGACATGATATCGAATTGCCAACCAAGCTTACGCGCGATCGCGAGCGCGCGCGGAATATTCGGCGTTTCCATGTAGCCGAAACGCAACAGCACCCGCAGGAAGGTCGAGCCGACCGGCTCGATTCGGACGCGCTTGTCGTTGTCCACGCGCGGCGTGTGCGTGTTTTCGACGCTGAGGATAACGTTCTTTTCGTGCAGCACCTTGTAATGCTTGAGACTGTGCAGGAGCGCGGTCGGCGCGCTTTTCGGGTCGCTGGTGAGGAATACGGCAGTGCCGGGCACTCGCTGCGGCGGTTTCTTTTCCAGTATGCGGACAAGATCGTCGAGCGGGGTTTCGAGCCGGCGGGTTTTAGAAAACAGGAGCCTGCTGCCACGGCGCCAAGTATACATCACCAGCATCACCAATCCGCCAATCGCCAACGGCACCCAGCCGCCCTCTACAACCTTCAGCAGGTTCGCCATCAGGAAGGTCAAGTCTATGAACAGAAACGGCGCCACGAGCGCGGCGGCGGCGAATGCTGACCAGCGCCACATCCGCCAAATCACGATGAAGGCCATCATGCCGGTGACGACCATCGTGCCAGTGACAGCAATGCCGTAGGCCGACGCCATCGCGGTCGATGAGCGGAAGACCGCTACAAGCAGCAGCACGCCGATCAGAAGAAGACCGTTGACCCGTGGCATGTAAATCTGGCCGGCTTGATGGGCCGAAGTGTGGCGCACCTCGAGGCGCGGCAACAGGCCAAGCTGGATCGCCTGACTTGTCAGTGAATAGGCGCCAGTGATGACAGCTTGACTCGCGATGACCGTCGCCGCGGTAGCGAGCACGACCATCGGGATCAGCGCCCAATCCGGGTAGAGCAGGAAGAACGGATTTTCGAGCGCCTTCGGATTGTCGAAGACGAGCGCGCCCTGTCCCAGATAATTCAACGCCAGCGACGGCAGCACGACACAGAGCCAAGCGATCTGGATTGGCCTGCGGCCGAAATGGCCGAGATCCGCGTAGAGCGCCTCGGCGCCAGTGACGGCAAGAAATACCGCGCCCAACGTGTAGAGGCCGATTATGCCGTGATGCACGAGGAAATCGATTCCGTACAGCGGATTAAGCGCCCACAGCACGCCGGGATCGGCCGCGACCCACAGCACGCCGGGAATCGCGATGACGATAAACCACACCATCATGATCGGGCCGAACAACGCCGCCACCTTGGCGGTACCGCGCGACTGCGCGGCAAACAGCGCGATCAAGATCACGACCGTGAGCGGCACCACATATTCATGGAATGCAGGCGTTGCGACATCGATACCCTCGACCGCCGAGAGCACCGATAAGGCCGGCGTAATAACGGCGTCACCATAGAACAGCCCGGCGCTGGCAATGCCGAGAAGCGCCACCCAGCCGGCGGCTCTGCCGACGCGTCCCACGGCGCGCGTGGCAAGCGCCATGAGCGTCAGCGTGCCGCCCTCGCCGTTATTATCGGCGCGTAACAGAATCACGACGTATTTCAACGTCACGACGACGATCAGCGCCCAAATGATCAGCGACAGCACGCCGATCACCGTGATGCGGGTGACGTCGCCGTGGGCTGGCCCGCTCGCCGCCTCGAGCGCAACCCGCACCGCATAAAGCGGGCTCGTGCCGATGTCACCGTAAACGACCCCGATGCTGCCAAGCGTCAGGCCCCAGAGCCCGACATGCGTTCGTGCATCGCGGGCGCCGTTCGCCGGCATTTCGCTTCCGGGTGCGGAAGCGCTCAGGTTATCGGTCATGGATTATGAACAGGACGTCGTCGTCCCTGCTCCGGGTATGCGGCCCAAGGGGCAGCCGCGGGCCTATACACCCATCGGACCGCGATGTCATGATCGAGGCCGTGATCGATCGCCAGTTACC